>JARGGE010000312.1 GCA_029210865.1 Trueperaceae bacterium | reverse complement strand
GACCCGCGGCCTGGTGCATCTCAAGACCGCCGGGACCTCGTACCTCGAGGCGCTGCGCGTCGCCGCGGTGGTCGACCCGGCGCTCTTCCGCGAGGTCCTGGCGCTCGGCCTCGAGCGCTTCGCGACCGACAAGGCGAGCTACCTGATCGGCGCGCGCGCCGAGGCCGTCCCCCGGCCCGAGGCGCTCCGCGACGCCGACCTGCCCGCGCTCCTCGACCAGGACGACGCGCGCCAGGTGCTGCACGTCACCTTCGGGAGCGCGCTCGACGCCTTCGGGCAGCGGCTGCACGACCTGCTGCGGGCGCACCGCGAGGCGCACGTGAAGGGCCTCGCCCACCACTTCGAGCGGCACCTGCGCCCCTTCGTCGCGCACGCGCGCGCCGCGGCGCCCGATCCCCGCTGATGCGCCTGCAGGTCGTCGCCGAGGCCGGCACCACCCTGGCGCACGAGCGCACGCACGCCGCGCTGCAGGAGGCCTTCGCCGGCCGCCACGCGGGCCAACGGGTGCTGGTCCTGATCCCCGACCACACCCGCACGCTGCCGCTGCCGAGCCTGTTCCGCTCGATGGTCGAGGCGCTCGCCGAGGCGTCGGCGGTCACCTTCATGGTCGCGCTGGGCACGCACCCGCCGCTCGACGAGGCACACCTGAACCGGCTCGTGGGCGTGACGGCCGAGGAGCGCGCCGGCCGCTTCGGCCACGTGCGCGTGGTCAACCACGGCTGGCAAGACAGGGACGCGCTCACCTCCATCGGCGTGCTCCCCAAGGCGCGCATCCAGGACATCGCCGGCGACCGCTGGCACCCGACGCTCGGCGGCGACGTCGACGTCCGCGTCCACCGGGCGGTGCTCGAGCACGACCACGTGATCGTCCTCGGCCCCACCTTCCCGCACGAGGTGGTGGGCTACTCCGGCGGCGTCAAGTACTTCTTCCCCGGCATCAGCGACGGCGACATGATCAACGTCACCCATTGGCTCGGCGCCTTGGCCGGGGTGCGCCGCACGATCGGGGTGGCCGACACGCCCGTGCGTGCGATGCTGAACGCCGCCTTCGAGCTGGTGCCCACCCCCACCACGGTGGCGGCGCTGGTGATCGACGGGGGCGAGACCGCGGGCCTGTTCGTCGGGCCGCCGCTCGAGGCCTGGGCCGCCGCCGCGGAGCTGTCGTCGCGCCTCCACGTGCGCTGGGTCGACCGCCCCTTCCGCCGCGTGCTGAGCGTGGCGCCGCCCATGTACGACGAGCTGTGGACCGCCGGCAAGGCGATGTACAAGCTCGAGCCGGCGCTCGCGGCGGGCGGCGAGCTGATCATCCACGCGCCGCACCTCTCCGAGGTCAGCTTCGTCCACGGCCGCTGGATCCACCAGATCGGCTACCACGTGCTCCCCTACTTCCTGGCCCAGTGGGAGCGCTTCGCACACGTGCCGCTGGGCGTGCTCGCGCACTCGACGCACGTCCGCGGCGACGGCGCGTTCGTCGACGGCGTGGAGTTGCCACGCGCCACGGTGACGCTCGCCAGCCGCGTCCCCGAGGACGTCTGCGCGGCGCTGTCGCTCGGGTACCTCGACCCCGACGCCATCGACCCGCACGACTTCATGGACCGCGAGGACGAGGGCATCCTCTACGTGCCCAAGGCCGGTGAGGTGCTGTACAAGGTGCGGGGCCCCAACCCGTGAGCGCGAACGCCGTCGACCTGACCTTCACGCGCATTGCGGAGCGGCTCCGCGCCGCCGACCTGCCGCCCCGCGAGGCCGTCGACGCGGTCGTCGCCGTGGCGCGCGGCGGCACGGTCCCCGGCGCACTGGTCGCCTACCGCCTCGAGAAGCCCCTGCGGCTGCTGCGGCTGAGCTTCCGCGACGATGCCAACGCCCCCAAGGGGCCCCACCCGGAACCGGTGGGCGCGGTCCCCGACGTGCGCGGCCAACGCGTCGTGCTGGTCGACGACGTGGCGGTGAGCGGCGCGACGCTGCGGCGCGCGCGCGAGCTGCTCGGCGCCGCGCACGTGGTCACGGTCGCCTTCAAAGGGCGGCCGGGCGCCGCCGACGTGGTGCTGTTCCCCGACGTCCCGACGTGCGTCCGCTGGCCCTGGGCCGAGGACGTGGCCGAGCCCGCCCCCGCCGAAGCCCCGACCCGAGGAGACCCCCGATGACCCCATCCTGGACCCTGAACCCCGACCGCTGCTTCGCCCCCGATCCCACGGTGCGCGCCCGCGCCCGCGACCTGTACGCCGGCGTGCGCGACCTGCCGCTCGTGTGCCCGCACGGCCACGTCGATCCCCAGCTGCTCGCCGACCCCGACGCGCGCTTCGGCGACCCGGCCTCGCTGCTCATCGTCCCCGACCACTACGTCTTCCGGATGCTCTACTCGCAGGGGGTGCCCATGGAGGACCTGGGCGTCCCCACCCGCGACGGCGCCCCGGTCGAGACGGACCCCCGCACGATCTGGCGCACCTTCTGCGCGCACTTCCACCTCTTCCGCGGCACCCCCACCGGCACCTGGCTCAAGGCCGAGCTGGTCGACCTGTTCGGCGTCGACGAGAAGCCCTCGGCTGAGAGCGCCGACCGGCTCTTCGACCAGATCCAGGCGCGCCTGGACGCTCCCGAGTTCCGCCCGAGAGCGCTCTTCCGGCGCTTCGGGATCGAGGCGCTCACCACCACCGACGCGGCCACCGACGACCTGGCCCCGCACGCGCGCGTCCGCGCCGACGGCTTCCCGGTGGCGCCCACCTTCCGCCCCGACGGGGTGCTGCACCTGGCCGCCGAGGGATGGGGCGACGCGATCGCGCTGCTCGAGCGCCGCTCGGGCGTCGCCGTCGACCGCGCCGCGGCGCTCTTCGAGGCGCTGCGCGAACGGCGCGCCGCCTTCCGCGCGCTCGGCGCTACCGCCACCGACCACGGCACCTTCTCGCCCTTCATCGAGCCGCTGGGCGACGCGGAGGCCGAGGCGCTCTTCGCCCGCGCTCGCGCCGGCGAAGCGATGAGCGAGGACGAGGACGCGCGCTTCCACGGCCACGCGCTCACGCAGATGGCGGCGATGGCGCGCGAGGACGGCATGACCATGCAGCTGCACGTGGGCAGCTACCGGAACCACCACGAGCGTGTCTTCCGGCGCTTCGGGCTCGACAAGGGCGCCGACATCCCGGTGGCCGTCGACTGGACCCGCGGCCTGCGCACGCTCCTGAACACGCACGGGCACGATCCGGCCTTCCGGCTGGTGCTCTTCACGCTCGACGAGGCGACCTACGCGCGCGAGCTCGCGCCGCTCGCGGGCCACTACCCGGCGCTGCGGCTGGGCGCCCCGTGGTGGTTCTTCGACTCGGTGCTGGGCTTCGACCGCTACCTCGACCGGGTGGTCGAGACCGCAGGCGTCTACAACCTCGCTGGCTTCAACGACGACACGCGCGCCTTCGCCAGCATCCCCGCGCGCCACGACGTCTGGCGGCGGACGGTGGCCAACTGGCTGGCCGGGATGGTCGAGCGCGGCCTGGTCGACGCCGACGACGCCCCCGAGATGGCGCGCTGGCTCGCGTACGGCGCGGCCAAGGCGACGTACGGGTTCGAGTGATGGACGCGCTGCACGGCCACCACGTGATCGACGGCGCCCGCTCGGCGCTCGGCGCGCGCACCTTCACGGCGACGCACGCCGCCACCGGCGCGGAACTGCCTGGCCGCTTCCACGACGCCACCCCCGCCGAGGTCGCCGCGGCCACCGCGGCCGCTCAACGCGCCGCGCGCGTGCTGCGGCGCACCCCGTGGCCCGACCTCGCGCGCTTCCTG
>JARGGE010000311.1 GCA_029210865.1 Trueperaceae bacterium | reverse complement strand
AAGTCGGGAGGTAACAACAGCGGCTGGTCTGGATCGAACGGAATGAAACGCTTCACGACACCCCCGGAACGCACGCGAAAAGTGGCAGGATCACCGTCTGGTACGGCAATCCTACCACCCAGAGCGCGTTCACGACCGAGGTCGGCGCGCGGTTCGGGAACCCAACGCGTCACGCATCAATGCAGGCAAGTACGCACACAGGCTCCTAGGGCCAGGCCGAGCGTGGGGACCTTCGAGGGCTCTCGTGGACGCATCCAAACCACCCCTTAGTGTGGTCGGGACGCAACCTCGTGTCGGTGTCGTCTGCTGTGCGCAGAGGGGTTCGGCGTCGGTCGCGTGACCGCTCGCTCGAGACCGTCGTGCCGTGCAGACGCCATTCGGCCGGTTGCATCACTGGCTCCCCGAGTCCCATGATGCCCAGATAGGGATCCTCGGTTCATCGCCTCCGAACGTCACTGCGTTCGTCTCGGGGCGCTTCGACGTCGCCCGGTCGATCGGGCCGGGCGCCGTCGGCGAGGGGTCGCTCCGTCCGAACCAAGCGCCCACGCGCGGTCGGACCTCATCGCGTCCTGCATCTGGAGTATGCGCCTGATTCGCTAACGGAAGTCGCAAACACGGCGCGGCGCTGGCACCGCGCCGAGGTACCCTCGCGCCCAAGCGAACGAGAACCGCGCCCGACGGATGTCGGGCGCGGTGCCACAAAGCTGGTCGGGGTGACAGGATTTGAACCTGCGACCACTTGACCCCCAGTCAAGTGCGCTACCAGGCTGCGCTACACCCCGAGGCGTCCGGGCGGCGGTGCCGCGCGCGAACATCGGCAAGGATACGCGGCCTGGACGAGCGGCGTCAACCGACCCTGGTCCGAGCGGCGTCGACGCGCCCGCGGGCGTGCCGTATCCTGGCGGACGTGAACGACGACCGCGACGCGCACGAGTTGCTCGAGGTGCTCGACGACGACGGGCAGCTTACGGGGCGCACCAAGGCCCGCGGGGCGGTCCACCGCGACGGCGACTGGCACCGCGCCTTCCACCTGTGGGTCCTGCATCCCGACGGCACCGTCTTGCTCCAGCGCCGGTCCACGTTCAAGGGCCTCGCAGCGGGGCGGGTCGACGTGAGCGTGGCCGGCCACGTGCGCCCCGGCGAGCTCTGGATCGACGCGCTACGCGAGGCGGAGGAGGAGATCGGTCTGGTGCTCCGCCCCGCCGATGTCGACTTCGTCCACGAGCTGCGCTCCGAGCGGCGGTACCCGGACGGGCGCGTCGACCGCGAGTTCCAGGACGTCTACGCGTGCGTCGTCGCCGACCACGAGCTGCGCGACTACGCGCTGGCGTGCGACGAGGTGGCCGTGCTCTACCAGGCGCGGCTCGAGCGCGTGCTCGCGCTGTACCGCGACGGGACGCCGCTACCGGTGGCCGGCTGGGACTGCATGCGCCGGACGAACGACGCGCTGCTGGTCGTCGACGACCTGATCGCCGAGGCGCGGGAGGCCACGGTGGCGTCGCTCGAGGCACTCGACGCCTGGTGGAGGGCGCGTTCGGCCCCCACGACGTGACGCGCGGTCGAGCGACGGTGAACGGTGCCTCAGTCTGCGAGCACCGTCGGCAGGATGAGCGGGTTGCGGCCGGTCGCCGGGCGACGGGGCAAGCTCAGCCCTCCAGGACGGTGGGCAGGATGAGCGGGTTGCGGCCCGTCGCCTTGCGCAGGTAGCGGCGCACCGGGTAGAAGATGTCGTCGCGGATGTCCTGCAGGCGCCGCTTCTCCTTGACGCCGCGCTGGACGGCGTCGAGCGCCATCTTCTCGATCTCCTTGACCAGCCCCGACTTGCCCTCGGCGACCCCGCGGGTGATGACCTCGACGGTCGCCTGGCGGCTCGCGACGGCCATGATGACGACGATGCCCTCCTCGGCCAGCATCTGCCGGTCGCGGATGACGGGCTCCTCGATCTCGTCGGTGCTCTTGCCGACCGAGTCGATGTAGATGAGGCCCGAGTCGATCTGCCCGGTCACCCGCACGTCGTCCTTGGTGATCGTCACGATGTCCCCGTTGCGCGGGATCAACGATTTCTTGGGCGGGCGCGGCATGCTCTCGGCCAGACGGAGGTGGTTGACCTGGTGGCGCGGTTCGCCGTGCCAGGGGATGAAGAAGCGCGGTCGGGCGAGGTCGAAGACCAGCTTGAGCTCCTCGCGCGAAGCGTGGCCCGAGACGTGCACCTTGAACTCGGGCGGGTAGAAGACGGTGATGTCGCGTTCGTAGAGCTGGTTGATCACGCGGTTCACGGCCTCCTCGTTGCCCGGGATGGGGTTCGAGGACATGATCACGGTGTCGCCGCGCTTGAGCGTGATCTTGCGGTGCGTGCCGGCGGCGAGGCGCGCGAGCGCGGCCATCGGCTGCCCCTGCGAGCCCGTGCACAGGAACAGCAGCTTGTCGTCCTGGATGCCGTCGAGCTTGTCGGACTCCACGAACGGCTGGCGCAGCTTCAGGTAGCCGAGCTCCTGCGCGATGCGCGCCACCTTCACCATCGAGCGCCCCTCCATCACGATGCGTCGGTCGTACTGCTCGGCGACGGTGATGATGTTCTGCAGCCGGTGGATGTGCGAGCTGAAGGTGGTGACGATGACGCGGCCGGGCGCCTTGGCCATGATCTGGTTGACCGCGCCCTTGACGTCGTACTCGCTCATCGTGGTGCCCGGGCGCTCGGCGTTGGTCGAGTCGCTGATGAGCAGCAGCGCGCCGTCGCGGCCCGCCTCGGCGATCTTGGCGAGGTGGCTGGTCTGGCCGTCGGCGGGCTGGTAGTCGAGCTTGAAGTCGCCCGTGTAGACGATCCGCCCGATGGGGGTGTGGATGACCATCCCCGAGTTGTCGGGGATCGAGTGGGTCATGCGGAAGAGGTCGACGGTGAAGTGCGTGCCGATCTTGATCCGCTCGTCGGTCGTCACCTCGTGGAGGTCGACGTCGCTCTCCTTGAGCCGGAACTCCTCGAACTTGCCGCGCAGCAGTCCCAGCGTCAGCTTCGCCCCGTACATCGGGATCTTGGGGAGCTGCTTGAGCATGTAGGGGAGGCCGCCGATGTGGTCCTCGTGCCCGTGCGTGAGCACCCACCCCTTGACCTGATGGGCGTGCTCGACCAGCCAGTCGATCTTGGGCACCAGGATGTCGACGCCCAGCATGTCGGCGTCGGGGAAGGCGAGGCCGCCGTCCACCATGAGGATCTCGTCCTCGTAGCGGAAGGCCGCCATGTTCTTGCCGATCTCACCGAGACCGCCGAAGGGGATGTACTCGAGTTTTCGGTCGTCCGGGCGACCGTCCTTGCGTTCGTCGCGCTTTGCCATGGAGTGGCCCTTTCCGATCCCGAACGGGGTCGCCGCGCCCCGCGAAGGGCGTGGTCGTGGCCCCGGGATAGGGTGGGGCCGACCGTTCGGACGCTAGATACCATCTGCGCCCATGTGCGGCGGGCGGGGGCTTCGGCCCCCGCCCGCCGATGCGTCAGCGGTCGCGACGCGGTCCGCGGGGGCCGCGATCGCCGTCACGGCGCGGGCCGCGGTCGGGGCGGGGGCCGGCAGGTCTGCGCGGCGGGATCAAGCCTTCGAGCTCGGGGCGCAGCAGGTCGATCTTGCCGCGGTCGTCGATCGAGTTGACCTTGACCTGGATGCGGTCGCCCTCCTTGAGGACGTCGGAGACCTGTTCGACCCGGCCCTCGGCCATCTGCGAGATGTGCAGCAGGCCGTCGGTGCCGGGGAAGAGCGTGATGAAGGCGCCGAAGTCGACCACCTTGGCCACCACGCCGTCGTAGACCTTG
>JARGGE010000310.1 GCA_029210865.1 Trueperaceae bacterium | reverse complement strand
CGTTCCGGCCTTCGGGCGCCACCCCGGTGGGCTACCTCGACGCCCTCGGGGTGCTCGCGGCGCGGCCGACGCTGGTCCACGCGGTGCACGTCGACGACGACGACGTGCGCCGGCTGCAGCGCGCCGGCTGCGCGGTCGTCCACTGCCCGCGGTCGAACCAGGTGCTTCAATGCGGCACCTTCCCGTGGGCGCGCTTCGCGCGCTTCGGCGTCACGGTCGGGCTCGGCACCGACTCGCTCGGCTCCAGCCCCAGCCTCTCGCCCGTCGACGAGTGGGGCGCCGCCCGCGTCGTGCACGGTGCGGTCGCCGATCCGGCGCAGCTGGTGTGGGCTGCCGTCAAGGGGGGCCACCGCGCGTTGGGGGGCGTCGCGCCGCGGGTGGTGCGCGGGGCGGAGGCGGCGCTCTTGCGGGCCTGGCCGCCCGCCGCCCCGTGGCCGCCCCCGGACCTCGCGGCGGGCTCCGGTACGGCAGACGACGTACGCGCCGCGCCGTCCTGACCTAGTATGGCGCTCGTACCGCGCTGCGACCGACGCAGAGCGCGTGCCGCGGTCCCGCCGCGGCGACCCCCTGAGGAGGCACCCGCATGGCCGCGTCCCTGCACGAGTTCACCGATGCCAACTTCCAGCAAGAGACCCGCGACGGTCTCGTGCTCGTCGACTTCTGGGCCCCATGGTGCGGCCCCTGCCGCATGGTCGGCCCCGTGATCGAGCAGCTCGCCGGCGATTACGCCGGTCAGGTCAAGGTCGGCAAGCTTAACGTCGACGACCACCAGCAGAGCGCGATGGCCTTCCGCGTCATGAGCATCCCGACGGTCATCCTGTTCAAGAACGGCCAGCCGGTCGAGACGATGGTCGGGGCGATGCCCAAGGCCTCGTACGAGGCGAAGCTGAAGAAGCACCTGCCGGCCGCCGTCAACTGACCCGTCGGCCCGGCGGCGCCGCGGCACGCGCCGCCCCGGCACCGAACCCCGCCAACCGACGAGCAGCGCCCCCGGTCGACCGACCGGGGGCGCTGCTCGTGCGTCGCGCTGCCTTCAGCGCAGCGGGATGGTCGTGCGCGTGTGCACGACGCCGTTCTCTACGGTCGTGACGGACGTGGCCAGGCCGCTCCGCTGCGCGAGCACGCGCAGCGCCTGCGGACCGAGCTCGGTGACCTGCAGCAGCTCGGCGAAGGTCACGGGCTCGACCGCCTCGGCCTCCTCGGCCGGCTCGGGCTCGGGGGCCGCGGTCTCGGCGCTCGGCCCCTCGACCGAGACGACGAAGCGGCCGACGTCGGAGCGCGACCAACTGGTGGCGACCACGCGGTAGCGGACGCCCGGCTCGACGAGGAACGAGACGAGCGAGCGGTCGTAACGGCCGAAGTCGTCGTTGTCGAAGAGCACGAGGCCCGTGTCGGCGTCGACGACGAAGAGGTAGGTGTCGATCGCGCCGTCGGAGCGGTCGTTCATCTCGACGGTCACGACGCTGCCGGGGACGGCGCCCACGAGGTCCCAGGCGACCAATGGCGCGGCGTCGGTCAGCTCGCCCGGCGTGGTGGCGCCGACGTCGAGCGCGCCGATCACGCCGAGGTCGGTGCCCTCGAGCGCGTAGGCGTCCCAGGTGGGGTCGGTCAAGCCGCCCTCGGTTTCGAAGCCGGAGCCGAAGCCGGGCCCGACCTCGCTGCCGACGGGCGTCAGGTAGAGCGCCGCGTGCAGGGCGCTCGCGAGCGGCTGCGCCGCCAGGTCGGCCAGGTCGGCGAGCCCGTGCAGCGTCGCCGGCACGTCGCTCAGCGAGACGTCGCGTACGTCGACCGGCACCGCCGCGTAGGCGTCGCGCCAGGCGGCGTCGGCCAGCAGGTCCTCGGCACCGCCGCGCGCGGCGAGCAGGGCTTCGAGCGCCCGCGCCGGCGTGGCCAGGACCAGGTGCCCGTCGACGACGGTGACGCCGAGGTCGAAGGTGGGCCCCATGCGGATCCGGTCGACGGCCACGCCGTCGATCGTCAGCGCGTCGACCGCAACGGCGCCGGACCCGAACAGGGCGTCGAGGCCCGCGTCCAGCGGGCCGTTGCCGGCGAAGGGGTCGGCGAAGGGGTCGGGCGAGCTGCTCGAGCCGGTCGCGGCGGCGCTGGCGAACCCGCGCAGCAGCGCCGGACCGAGGAGCTCGAGGCCCGCTCGGGCCGCGGCCTCGTCGGCCACCGGGATCAGGGCGACCGTCGCCGGGCCGACGACGAGGCCGCGCAGGTCCGTGCCGACGGCTTCGAGCTGGATCGTGTGCACGGTCTCGCCCACCCAGTCGAGCAGGGCGGCGTCGAGGTCGACGTCGAGGGCGTCCGACGCCAGCCCCCGCAGGTCGGCGGCGACGCCCAGCGTCGGCCCGAGGTCGGCGAGCCAGCCGTCGACGTAGGCGACCACGTCGCGGACCGGCACGTGGGTCGAGGTGACCGCGACCGAGCCCGCCGGGAGCCAGATGGGGCGTCCGGCGGGCGGCGCGGCGGTCAGCAACTGCGCCAGCGCGGCGTCCGGCGCGTCGCTCGGCACCACGAGCACCTGCTCGAGCCGGAGCCCGTCGGTGTCCCAGCCGACCCGCGCCGCACCCGCGCCGATCGTCCGCAGCGCGGCGAGCACGCGCGCGAGGGCGACGTCGGTCTCGGCCTCCACGGGCTCGATTAGGCCGGCGAGCACGTCGGCGAGGGCGCTGGCGTCGACGGCGAGGTCGAGCCCGCCGGGGGCCAGGGAGGCCCAGGCCGCGCCCAGCGGGCCATCGGCCAGCGAGGGCTCGTCGGCGCCTCGGGCGAGGCGGATGGCGGTGCGGACCAGGTTGGGGTCGGTACCGGCCAGGAAGACGTCGTCGACCCGCGCCACCACGAGCGGCAGGTCGCCGCCGTCGCCGAGCACGTACAGGCTCACGCCGTCCTGCTCGAGCTCGGGACCGCCGTAGCAACCGATCAGGGCGTCCTGGAGCGCGGCGGCACGGGTCGGGTCGCCCGGACGCGCCAGCGCGAGCGCCTGCGGCACCGGCGCGAAGGGGCTCACCGAGACGGTCAGCAGGCCGTCGCGCGCCAGGTCGCCCGGTACGACGCCCTCGAGGGCATCGGCGGCCAGCGCGCAGGTGGTCGCGAGCTCGGCGCGAAGCGCCGCCATCGGGTCGCCGCCGGCGCCTTCGGCGAAGGGCGCTCCGTCGGCGAAGCCGCCGAGGTCGCCGGCACGGTCGCCCATGAGCGCCGCGAGGCGCGCCAGGGTGGCGCCGGCGCTCGCCCAATCGAGCTCGTCGAGGGCGTCGGCCAGGCCCTGTGGGACGCCGCCGTCGGGGGCGAAGCCGAGGGCGACGAGCGCCGACGGGGGCGCGAGGTGCTCGAGGGGTCGCTCGGCCTGGGCGACCGCGGGGGTGAGGACCGCCGCGAACGCCACGGCGAGCGCGAGGGCGAGGGGGCGCGGTAGGGGCGAGCGTCGGGGGTGGGGCATGGGACCTCCTTGGACGGAACGGTGCATGGGGGTGACAGGACGCTCAGTTCACGAGGACGCGGCGGACGCCGCGGGGGGTGACGAGCCAGGCGACGCCGGCGACCTGGTCGCCCTCGACGCGCAGCCGGTAGTCGTCGTTGGCGAAGGCCTCGACGGTGATGCGGGCGCCCCGGGGGAGGTCGACGTCGACGAGGACGTTCGTCGTGTAGACCCCCGTGGCGAGGCGTCCGAGCTCCATGCGGTGGAAGGTCTCCTCGGCCGCGCGCGCCACGGCTTGCGCCGCCGGCGTGTCGATCGCTTCGGCGACGGCGGCGGGCACGCACCCCGCGACGAGCATGGCGAGGGCGAGCGCGAGCGCCGGGAGCCCGGTACGACGGGCACGGATGGGGGGGGCGGGGCG
>JARGGE010000030.1 GCA_029210865.1 Trueperaceae bacterium | reverse complement strand
GGCCGCCGATGGTCCGGTGGGCGGCTACGCCGCCGCCGACTTCGCCGCGTACTTCCTCGTCGTCTTCCTGGTGCGCCAGTTCACCACCGTCTGGGTGGTGTGGGAGCTCGACCGCGAGATCCGCCTGGGCGAGCTCTCGCCCAAGCTGCTGCGGCCGCTCAACCCGCTGTGGGGGCACGTGGCGGACAACGTCGCCGAGAAGGCGGTGCGGCTGCCGCTTGTGTTGGTCCCGGTGCTGGCGGGGCTGTGGTGGGCCGGTGCGCGCCTGCCACTGACGTTCGAGTCGCTCGCGGGCTTCGCGCTGCTCGTCGTGGGGGCCTGGGTCATCAAGTTCTTCCAGCAGTACACGACCGGGCTGCTCACCTTCTGGACCGACCAGACGGTCGGTCTCGAGCGGGTCTGGTTCTCGGTCTCGATGGTGCTCTCGGGGGCCCTCGCGCCGCTCGACCTCTTTCCCGAGTCGGTGCGCGCGGTGCTGCCCTACACCCCGTTCCCGTACCTGATCGACGTTCCCGCGCAGGCGCTGCTGGGGCGGCTCGCCGGCGCCGAGCTGGTGCAGGCCTTCGTGGTGCAGGCGGCCTGGGCGCTCGCCTTCGTGGTCGCCTCGCGGGTGGCCTGGCGCCGTGGGCTGCGGCGCTACGGGGCGGTGGGGGCGTGACGTCCGGTCGCGCGTCGCGAGGACCGCTCTCGTGAGGCGCTACCTGCGCCTGTGGCGCATCTTCTTCACGCACTCGCTCATCCAGGACCTCGAGTACCGCCTCAACTGGTGGATGAACGCCTTCAACACCCTGCTGTTCCTCGGCTCGAGCGCGCTGGTGCTGTGGGTCGTCTTCACCCAGAGCACGTCGATCGGCGGCTGGACCTTCGACCAGGCCTTGACGCTGCTCGGCGTCTACCTGCTCATCGAGGGGGTGACCACCGTGTTCCTGGTGCCGAACCTCAACCGCGTCCCCCAGTACGTGCGCAAGGGAGAGCTCGACTACCTGCTCCTCAAGCCGATCGCCGCGCGCTTCATCGTCTCGACGCGCTACGCCAGCGTCTGGTGGGTGCCGCAGCTCGGCCTCGCGCTGGCCGTCATCGTGGTCGGGATGGCGCGCCAGGGGACGCTGACCGCGGGCCACCTCGGCCTGCTGGCGCTGATGCTCGTCGCCGCCATCGGCATCCTCTACGCGGTGTGGTTCGCGCTCACGACCACCGCCTTCTGGTTCGTGAAGGTCGACAACGTCAGCGAGCTCTTCACGGCCTTCTTCGCGGCCGGCCGCTTCCCGGTGAGCGCCTACCCGGGCTGGGTGCGCGCGCTGCTCACCTTCGTGGTGCCGGTGGCCTTCCTCACGACGGTCCCCGCGGAGGCGGCCGCCGGGACCCTCACGTGGGCGTGGGGGCTCGGGGCGGCCGCGGTGGCGGTGGGGCTGCTCGCGGCCTCGCAGTGGCTCTGGCGCTACGCCTTGGCCAGTTACACGTCCGCCTCGTCCTGACGCGGCGCCGGCTGGTAGGCTTCCGCGCATGCGCGTCGTCGTCGAGCTCGTCCCCCGCGACCTCCCCGCCCTCGAGGCGCAGCTCGGCGAGGTCGCCCGGCTGTCGCGCGTCGCCGCGGTCAACGTCCCCGACCTGCTGCGCTTCGACCTGCGCGCGTGGCAAGCCGCCATCGAGGTCCGCCGCGCCGGTGGCGAGCGCTGGCGCGCCATCCCGCACGTCCGTGCGATGGACGTCGACCTGCGCCGCCCCTGGGCGCCGCTCGCGGCGCTCGACGCGGCGGGTGTCGACGAGGTGCTCGTGGTCACCGGCGACCCGCCCACCGACATGCGCCACGACGTGACCGGCGCCGGCGTGCTCGACGTCATCCGCATGATCCGACGCGAGCGGCCGGCGTGGCGCATCTACGCGGCGCTCGACCCCTACCGCTCCGGGTTCGCCGCCGAGCGCGAGTACCTGCAGCGCAAGCTCGACGCCGGCGTGGACGCCTTCTTCACCCAGCCCTTCTTCGACGTGCGTCTGATGGACGTGTGGCGCGAGCTGCTGCCGGGCGTGCCGGTGTACTGGGGCGTCACGAGCGTCACCTCGGAGCGCTCGCGGCGCTACTGGCTGACGCGCAACCGCGCGGTCTTCCCGGCCGGTTTCGCCCCGACGCTGGCCTGGCACCGCCGCTTCGCCGGCGAAGCGCTCGACTTCGCGGCGCGCCACGACACGAACGTCTACTTCATGCCGATCCGGGTCGGGATCGAATCGTGGCTCGGTGAGCTGCTTGGTTGACGGCGCTCGGATCGGCCCCGATCCGGGTCGGGATCGAGTCGTGGCTCGGTGAGCTGCTCAGCTAGGCGGAGGCGTGTCCTGGCCGACGTGCTTGAGCGCGACGGGCTTGCCCGTCGAGCGCAGGCGCAGGTTGAGCATCTCGACCATCACCGAGAAGCCCATCGCGAAGTAGACGTACCCCTTGGGCACGTGTTGATGCAGGCCTTCGACCACCAGGGTGAAGCCGATGAGCAACAGGAACGACAGCGCGAGCATCTTGACGGTGGGGTGCTGCTCGACGAAGGCCGAGAGCGGTCCGGCCGAGACCAACATGACGCCGACCGCGACGACGACGGCGGCGATCATGATCGGCAGATCGTCGGCGATCCCGACCGCGGTGATCACGGAGTCCAGCGAGAAGACCACGTCGAGCAGCAGGATCTGCACGATCACGCCGCCGAAGGTCGGTGCCCGCGCGATCGGCGCGGCGCCGCCGTGCCCTTCGAGCTTCTCGTGGATCTCGAAGGTCGCCTTGCCGATCAGGAAGAGCCCGCCGCCGATCAGGATCAGGTCGCGTCCCGAGATCGCCAGCCCGAACACCTCGAACCACGGTTCGGTCAACCCGATCAACCACGAGAGCGACAGCAGGAGCGCGACGCGCGTGATCGTCGCGAGCGCGAGGCCCACCTGGCGCGCGCGGGCGCGCTGCTCGAGCGGCAGCTTGCCGGAGAGGATCGAGATGAAGACGACGTTGTCGATGCCGAGCACGATCTCGAGCAGGGTCAGCGTCAGCAGGGCGGCCAGTCCGTCGGCGGTCAGGAAAGCGTCCACGCGCGCACTCTAGCGCCGCGCTCGTCCTTCTGGGGCGCGTGTGCCCGGTTCGTACGCGAGCGCGGGTGCGAGCCAGCGCTCGACCACGGCGAGGGGGACGCCGGTGCGGGCCGCGAGGTCGGCGACCTGGTCGGCGCCCACCTTGCCCACCCCGAAGTAGCGCGCCTCGGGATGCGCGAAGTAGAGCCCGGCCACCGACGCCGCGGGCGTCATCGCGAGCGACTCGGTGAGCGCGACGTCCAGCGCCGCCTCGGCGCCGAGCAGCTCGACGATCGTCGTCTTGGCGCGGTGGTCGGGGCACGCAGGGTAGCCGGGCGCCGGGCGGATGCCACGGTAGCGCTCGGCGACCAGGTCGTCGAGGGTGGCGCGCTCGTCGGGCGCGTAGCCCCAGGACCGGGTGCGGACGAGCTCGTGAAGCCGCTCGGCGGCCGCCTCGGCGAGGCGGTCGGCCAGCGCCTTGAGCATGATCGAGTGGTAGTCGTCGTGGTCGGCCTCGAAGGCGGCGGCGCGCGCCTCGGCGCCGTGGACGCTCACGACGAAGGCGCCCAACCAGTCCTCGGCCGCGCCTTCGGGGGCGACGTAGTCGGCGAGCGCCAGGTGCGGTTGACCGGGACGCTTGGCGGTCTGCTGGCGCAGCGTCGGGATCACCGCCGCGACCTCGGTCCGCCGGGCGTCCGCGTACACGAGCAGGTCGTCGCCGCGCGCCGCCGCGGGGAAGAGCCCCCACGCCGCCCGCGCCTCGAGCCAGTCCTCGGCCACGAGCCGGTCGAGCATCCGGCGGGCGTCGGCCCAAAGGTCGCGCGCGTGCGGGCCCACCACCGGGTCGTCGAGCAGCGCCGGGAAGCGCCCGGCCAGCTCCCAGGCGAGGAAGAGGGGGCCCCAGTCGATGCGGTCGACGAGCTCCTCGAGCGGGAAGGGCGCGCGCACGTGGACGCCGGGCTCGCGGGGCACGACGACGTGGCCCCAGTCGCCGAAGCGCGCGGCGTTCGCCCGCGCCTCGGCGTACGGGCGCAGGTCGCGGGCGGCGTTGCGCGCCTCGTGGCGGGCACGGGCCTCGTCGTGCTTCGCGGCGGTCTCGGCCGCGAGGCCCGGGCGCAGCTCGGGCGAGACCGCCCGCGCCGCGACCCCCACCGCGCGCGAGGCGTCGGCGACGTGCATGGTGAGCCCGGCGTAGGCCGGGGCGATCTTGACGGCGGTGTGCGCGACCGACGTGGTGGCGCCGCCGATCAAGAGCGGCAGGTCGAGCCCGCGGCGGGTCATCTCGCGCGCGACGTGCACCATCTCGTCGAGCGACGGGGTGATGAGCCCCGAGAGCCCGATCGCGTCGACGCGCTCCGCCACGGCGGTGTCGAGAAGGCGGTCGGCGGGCACCATCACGCCCAGGTCGAGCACCTCGAACCCGTTGCAGCCGAGCACCACGCCCACGATGTTCTTGCCGATGTCGTGGACGTCGCCCTTGACGGTCGCCAGCAGCACCTTGCCGGCGCTGCGCGCGGCGCCGTCCGCCTGCTCGGCCTCGAGGTAGGGGGTGAGCGCGGCGACGGCGCGCTTCATGACCCGCGCGCTCTTGACCACCTGCGGCAGGAACATGGTGCCGGCGCCGAAGCGGTCGCCGACGACGTTCATGCCTTCCATCAGCGGTCCCTCGATCACCCGCAACGGGGCGCCGAGCACCCGCATCGCCTCGAGCGCGTCGGCCTCCACGTGCGCGTCGATCCCGCGCACGAGCGCGTGCACCAGCCGCTCGGCGACGGGCAGCTCGCGCCAGCCGTCGTCGTCGACGCGGGCGCGTGCGGCGGCGCCGGAGCGCGTCTCGGCGTAGGCGATCAGGCGCTCGGTGGCGTCGGGGCGGCGGTCGAACAGCAGGTCCTCGACGCGCTCGAGGAGGTCCGGGGCGAGGTCGTCGTAGCGCCCGAGCGTTTCGGGGTTGACGATCGCCAGGTCGAGCCCCGCGCGCCGCGCGTGGAACAGGAAGGCGGCGTGCATGGCCTCGCGCACCTCGCCGCTCGAACGGAAGGCGAAGGAGACGTTCGAGACGCCCCCCGAGGTCAGGGCGCCGGGGAGGTTCGCCTTGATCCAGCGGACCGCCTCGATGAAGTCGACCGCGTAGCGCGCGTGCTCGGCGATGCCGGTGCCCACCGTCAGCACGTTCGGGTCGAAGACGACGTCGTGGGGGGCGAAGCCGGCCTCGTCGAGGAGCAGCCGGTACGCGCGGGCGCACACCTCGATCTTTCGTTCGAAGGTGTCGGCCTGGCCGTGCCCGTCGAAGGCCATGACGACGACCGCGGCGCCGTAGCGGCGCACGAGGCGCGCCTGCCGCAGGAACGCGGCCTCCCCCTCCTTGAGCGAGATCGAGTTGACGATGCCCTTGCCCTGGAGGTGCCGCAGACCGGTCTCGAGCACCGGCCACGACGAGGAGTCGAGCATGACCGGGACGCGCGCCACGTCGGGCTCGGCGGCGATCAGCTTCAGGAAGGCCGCCATCGTCGCGGGGCCGTCGATCATGCCCTCGTCGACGTTGACGTCGATGACCTGCGCCCCCCCGGTCACCTGGTCGCGCGCCACCTCGACCGCGGCCGCGAGGTCGCCGGCGCGCACCAGCCGGGCGAAGCGGCGCGAGCCGGTCACGTTCGTGCGCTCACCGACGTTGACCAGGTTGGTGTCGGCGCGGACGACCAGCGGCTCCAGGCCCGCGAAGCGGGGGTGGGGGTCGGGGGCGGGCGGCACCCTCGGTGGGACGCCGGCCACGGCCGCCGCGAAGACCGCGATGTGCTCAGGGGTGGTGCCGCAGCAGCCGCCGAGCACGTTCACCCACCCCTCCTGCACGAACTCGCGCAGCACCGCCACCATCTCGTCGGGCCCCTCGTCGTAGCCGCCGAAGGCGTTCGGCAGGCCGGCGTTCGGGTAGACGACCGTGAAGGTCGGCGCGAGGCGGGCGAGCTCCTCGACGTAGGGGCGCAGCTCCTTGGGCCCGAGCGCGCAGTTGAGGCCTACCGCGAGCAGGTCGACGTGGGCGATCGAGGTCCAGAGGGCCTCGAGCGTCTGCCCCGAGAGCGTGCGCCCCGACGCGTCGGTGATCGTGCCCGACACCATGAGCGGCACCCGCCGCCCGGACGCCGCCATGGCCTCCTCGCAGGCGAACAGCGCCGCCTTGGCGACCAGGGTGTCGAAGACGGTCTCGATCAGGAGCAGGTCGACGCCCCCTTCGAGGAGCGCGGTTGCCTGCTCGACGTAGCCGGCGACCACCTCGTCGAAGGTGACGTCGCGGTAGCCGGGGTCCTCGACGCGTGGCGAGAGGCTGAGCGTCTTGTTCGTCGGCCCGAGCGCGCCCGCCACCCAGCGCGGCCGCTCGGGGGTGCTCGCGGCGTCGGCGGCTTCGCGCGCGAGCCGCGCCGCGGCGACGTTGAGCTCGAAGACCGCGTCGCCGAGACCGTACTCCGCCAGGCCGAGGCGGGTGGCGTTGAAGGTGTTCGTCTCGATGAGGTCGGCGCCGGCCGCGAGGTACGCGGTGTGGATGCCGCGGATCAGGTCGGGGCGCGTCAGGACCAGCAGGTCGTTCGCGCCCTTGAGGTCGCGGGGGTGGTCGGCGAAGCGCTCGCCCCGGAAGGCCGCCTCGTCGAGCCCCTCGCGCTGGATCATCGTCCCCATGGCGCCGTCGAGCACGAGGACGCGGCGGCGCAGGTGGGCGAGGATCGGGTGCTCCATGGCGCCCGAGTCTACGCCGAGGGGCGCGGGCGGCCGGTCGGCCAGCCCGCGCCCGTCGCGCGATCGCGCGCCGTCGGTCGGCGTCGATGCGTTGGTCGGCGTCGGCGCGTCCATCGACGTCGCGACGTCAATCCACGTCGGTGCGCAGGAAGCGCCAGACGAGCAGCGCGAACAGCACGACCGTGTAGCCGGCGACGACCCAGGCGGCGTGCCCGAGGGTGATGCCGCTGCCGAGCAGCGCGCTCAGGTCGGGCCCGCCGTTGCCGCTCGCCTCGGCGCCGAACGTCGCCACCAGCTCCCGGGTGGTCGAACGCGCGGGGGCGTAGACGTTGGTGGTGAAGAAGTACGTCGGCAGGTCCTCGAGCACCTGGCGCATGCGGATCGCCTGCAGGAAGGCGTTGAAGCGGTTGATCGGCTGGAAGCCGACCACCGCGGCGTACACGGTGTAGAGGCCCTCGAGCAGCGCAGGCAGGAAGAAGACGAGCACCAGGCCCAGAGCGACGTTGCGGGTGACGTACACCATCAGGTAAGCGAGCGCCACCAGCGCGGTCGTGAACGCCCACTGCAGGGCGTAGAGCAGCAGCAACTGCCCCCATTCGCCGGAGAAATCGGTGGGCAGGAAGGTGGTGCCCAGGGCCCCGAACGCGAGGCCGGCGATCACGGCGCCCGCCATCAGCGCGCCGACCACCAGCATCCCGACCGTCACCTTGCCGGCGAGCACCGCGAGGCGCGAGGGTTGCACCACCAGGACGGTCTTCCACATCGCGTGGGTGCGGTCGTCGCCGACGAGCAGCGCGGCGAGCAGCGCGACCACGATCACGTAGAAGGTGGGGGAGACGTAGGCGGGCCCGACGAGCGCCAGGCGCGCGATGCCGAAGGGGGAGGCGATCTGCTGGATGACGGCGTCGATGCCGCCGAGCTCGAGGTCGCTGGCGATGCTGCCGAGGTTGTCGAGCAGCACGCGCCCGACGATCAGGGCCAGCACCGGGAGCAGCACCCACCACAGGCCGGCGACGACGTACGTCCGGCGTTTCCGGCGGACCTTGAACAGCTCGGCCCGGACCACGTTCACGAAGGCGTTCACGAAGGCCTCCCGTCGCCGCGCACCAGGCGCAGGTAGGCGCCCTCGAGGTCCTCGGCGACCCGCTGGGCATCGGTGACTTCGACGCCGGCGCGCACCAGGCGCGCGAGCAGCGCGTCGGCGTCGGCCGCGGGCACGTCGACGCGTGCGCCGCCCTCGCCATCGGCCTCGGGGGCGTAGCCCAGGTCGCGCAGGGCGGCGAGCAGCGCGGCGCCGTCGGTCGCGCGGACCCGGTAGGGGACCGTGGCCGCATCCATGCGATGCACGAGCGTCGCGAGCGGCCCATCGAACACCAAGCGCCCCTTCTCGATCGCGAGGATGCGGTCCACGAGCTTCTCGATCTCGGCCAGGATGTGGCTGCTCACCAGGATGGTGACCCCGGTGTCGGCGACGGCGCGCAGGTTCTCGCGGATCTCGGCGATGCCGACCGGGTCGAGGCCGTTGGTGGGTTCGTCGAGCAGCAGCACCTCGGGCGACCACAGGAGCGAGCGGGCCAGGCCGAGGCGCTGGCGCATGCCCTGCGAGTACGCCTTGACGCGCTTGGTCGAGGCGCGGTCGAGCTTGACGAAGTCGAGAACCTCGTCGATCCGCCGTTCCGGTACCTCACCGTGCAGCAGTGCGGCGTGCCGCAGGTTGTCGCGGCCGGCCATGTAGGGGTAGAAGCTCGGCTCCTCGATCATGGTGCCGACGCGCCGCAGGCTCGGACCCGGCACGCGTTCGCCGAGCACGCGGCCCTCGCCGGACGAGGGACGGATCAGGCCGGCGAGCATGCGCAGCGTCGTGGTCTTGCCGGCGCCGTTCGGGCCGAGGAACCCAACGATCTCGCCGCGGCCGATGCGGAAGTCGATGCCGTCGACGGCGGCGACGCGGCCGTAACGCTTGCTCAGTTGGTTGGCGACGATGACGTCCACGTGGGCCTCCACGGTAGCGACCCCGCGGGGGTCGGGCCGCGCCATGCTAGCACCGCCGACCGCCCGCGACGGTGCCGGTGGAGGCCGTGCCGGCGGGCCCGCGCGCCGGCGACCGTCACTCCTCGGTCGGCTGCCGCGTCATCAGCCCGAGCAGCGCGTCGGCGGGCGGCCTACCGCCGTAGACGACCTCGTGTACCTGCCGCGTGAGCGGCAGGTCGAGCCCGTGCCGTCGCGCGAAGGCGTCGACGTGCGCGACCGTCGCGAGGCCCTCGGCGGTGAGCCCCGCCGCCTCGACCTCGGCGAGCGTGGCGCCGCGGGCGAGCCGTTCGCCCGCCTGGTGGTTGCGCGACCCGGCCGACGAGCACGTCGCCATCAGGTCGCCGAGGCCGGCGAGCCCGTAGAAGGTGCGCGGTTCCCCGCCGAGCCGGGTCCCGAGGCGGACGAGTTCGGCGAGGCCACGGGTGACGAGCGCGGCCTTGGTGTTGTCGCCGAGCCCGAGCGCGTCCGACATGCCCGCGGCCAGCGCGATCACGTTCTTGAGCGCGCCCGAGGCCTCGACGCCGACGAGGTCGCGCGAGCGGTAGACGCGGAAGCTCGGCTGCGTGAACCAGGCCTGCACGGCGTGAGCGAGGCGGTCGTCGCCCGACGCGACGGTGGCCGCCGCGGGCTGGTCGCGGCCGATCTCGGCCGCCAGGTTCGGCCCCGAGAGCGCCGCCACCGGCACGCCGGGGAAGGCCGCGTCGATCCGCTGGGACAGCCGGGTGAGGTCCCCGTCGACGAAGCCCTTCGCGCACGACACCACGGCCACCGGCCGCGGCAGGCGCGCGAGCAGCGCGTCGGTCGCGCGGACGGGCACCGCCAGGACCAGCGCCTCGGCCCCCTCCGCGGCCGCGTGCAGGCCGCCGGTCGGGCGGACCCGTGGCCCCAGCCGCGCGCCGGGCAGGTGGCGCGCGTTCTCGCCGTCGCGCACGAGCGCGGCCGCGTGGTTGGGCTGCCGGGCCCAGAGCGCCACGTCGTGCCCGTTGCGGCCGAGCAGGCGCGCCAGCGCGGTGCCCCAGGCGCCGGCGCCCAGGACGGCAAGCCGGGCCGGGGTCGTGCCCGGGTTCGGTGACGCGCCCGACATGCCCCCAAGGTAGCAGGGATGCTAAAGTCCACGACGTTGCTCCGGCGCAGGCCGGACGCCGTTCTAGGAGGCACCATGCCGGTCTACGTCTACAAGAACCTGACGACGGGGGCCACCTTCGAGGTCGAGCAGCGCATCACCGCCAACGCGCTGACCGTCGACCCGAGCACCGGCGACCCGGTCAAGCGCCTGATCCAGCCCGTGGGCATCGCCTTCAAGGGGTCGGGCTTCTACGTCACCGACAGCCGCAAGAGCACCAGCGCGGCACCCAAGGTCGAGGCGCCCAAACCCGCCGACGCCACTGCGACGTCCGCGACCACGCCGCCGCCCGCCGCCAAGCCGGCCAGCAGCGCGCCCGCGACCGCCGGCGACTGACGCTCGGCGCGCGACCGACGCGACGACGCGCGCCTTCGGGCGCGCGCGTCAGTTGGGTCAGTTGGCGGGACCGAACCGCACTTCGTAGAGCACCGGCCAGAGCTTGCCGGTGAGCCACCAGCGACCCGTCTCGGGGTCGTGGGCGACGCCGTTCAGGACCGCGTTGCCGTCCGATCGCACCGCCGGGTCGTCCGGCACCAGGGCGGCCGCGTCGACGACCGCGTCGACGCGGCCGTCGCTCTTGACGATGCGGACCAGGTCGGTCGTCAACCAGACGTTCGCCACGACGTGGTCGCCGACGCACTCGAGCTCGTTCAGCCGCTCGACGGGGCGCCCCTCGAGGCGCACGTCCACCCGCCCGAGCAGCTCGAAGGTGTCGGGGTCGCGGCGCTGCAGACGCGAGGACCCGTCGCTCATCCACAGCTCGTGGCCGTCGAAGCACAGGCCCCACCCCTCGCCCTCGTAGGCGAAGCGCTCGAGCTCCTCGAAGGTCTCGAGGTCGTACACGAAGGCGACCCCCTCGCGGTAGGTCAGCTGCAGCAGCCGGTCGCCGACGCGGGCGAGCCCCTCGGCGAAGAAGGCGGCGTCGAGGGGGCGGGCCCGGACGACGGCGCCGCCGTCGACCGTCACCTCGCGCACGTCGGACCGTCCGTAGAGGCCGGTGCTCTCGTAGAAGCGGCCCTCGTGGAACAGCAGTCCTTGGGTGAAGGCGGTGGGGTCGTGCGGGTGCGTGGCGACCACCTCGGGCACCCAGCGGGCGACGTCGGCGGCGCTGCAGGCGGTCAGGAGCGCCAGCGTCAGCGCGGCAGCGAGCATGCGTGCGGCGCGCGACGCCGTCACGGTCGCGCCTCGGTCCCGACGCCCGCGGGCCGGGACGGCGTGGGCTCGAAGAGGTCGGCGACGGCGACCCAGACCGCGTCCGCGAGGGCGTCGACGTCCTCCGCCGCGTCGAGGCGCCGCCAGCGCGCCGGGTCCGCGGCGGCCTGGGTGAGGAAGCCTTGCCGCGCGCGCCGGTGGAAGGCCAGGTCGGCGGCCTCGAGGCGATCGGGGCGGCCGCGGGCGGCGGCGCGCGCGAGACCGACCTCGGGTTCGAGGTCGAGCAGCAGCACGCGGTCGGGGACGCACGACCCGACGGCGCGGTCGTTCACGTCCGCGACCCAGGCGAGGTCGAGGCCGCG
The DNA here is from genome assembly GCA_029210865.1 of Trueperaceae bacterium. GTDB lineage: Bacteria > Deinococcota > Deinococci > Deinococcales > Trueperaceae > JAABTL01. The sequence goes on along the minus strand of JARGGE010000030.1, from coordinate 2,225 downwards.
GCCGTACCCCTGGTATGCCACCGAAGCGGCCGCGAAGCGGTCCGAGAGGACGGTGCGGCCGTCCGCGAGCGCCGGTGCGATCACCTCGGCGACGTGTTGGGCGCGCGCGGCCGCGTAGAGCAGGAACTCGGCGGTGGCGTCCACGCGCAGGTCGGGGTCGAGCAGCACGGTGCGGACGCGGTCGCCCATCGGGGTGCCGCCCGGCTCGCGGGTGCGCACCGGCTCGACCCCGTGCGCGCGCAGGCGCGCGACCAGGCGCTCGATCTGGGTCGACTTGCCGGCACCCTCGGGTCCTTCGAAGACCACGAAGCGGCCGCGGCGGCGCTCGCCGTTCACAGCCCGGTCGGCAGCAGCACGAACTCGGTGGCCAGGCCGAAGCGCTCGCGCAGTTCGCGGGCCAGCAGGTTCACGCCCACCGTCTCGGTCATGTAGTGGCCCGCGAACAGGGCGTTGACGCCGCGCTCGAAGGCCTCGGCGAAGACCTCGTGCTTGGGCTCGCCCGTCAGGAAGGCGTCGAGCCCCTCCTCGGCGGCAGTGACCACGTCCCAGGCGGCCCCGCCCGTGACGATCCCGAGGCTGCGCACCTCCATCGGGCCACCGGCGTGGACGAGCACCGATTCGCCGAGCTCCTTCTCGATCTGGTCGGCGAGGTCGCGCAGCGCGACCGGGGTGGGGAAGGTGCCCTTGACGCCGATCGGCTTCCCCTTCCAGCTGGCGAAGTCGCGCAGGTCGTCGAGGCCCAGCAGGCGCGCCAGCCCCCAGTTGTTGCCGGCCTCCTTGTGCGCGTCGAGCGGGATGTGGGCCGCGTAGAGGCCCAGGCCCTTCTCGAGGAGGAAGCGGACGCGGCGGGCGTGCATGCCGACGATCGCCTTGGGTTGGCCCCAGAAGAGGCCGTGGTGGACGATCAGCAGGTCGGCGCCCATGTCGGCGGCCTGCTCGAAGGTGGCGAGGGTGGCGTCGACGGCGACGGCGACCTTGTGGACCTGCTCGGGTCCCTCGACCTGCAGGCCGTTGAGCGAGGCGTCGTCGTACGCGCCGACGTCGAGGTAGGTGTCGAGCCAGCGGACGAGCTCATCGCGGTGCATGCCCGAGTCTACGGGGCGGGCCGATCGAGCGCCAGCGCGCGCGTCGGGGACGGGCGCCGTACCACGTGGCGGGAGCTCCCATGGCACGGTGCGCGGGGGCCATGTCGCCCCACGCTTGACATTCCGTGCTCCGGGGGAGTACATTTGCTCTTGCGCTCGACGAAGGCCAAACGGCCGCGAGCCGAGATCCTTGACAACCCGATACGTGACGAAAATCCTGTCGATTCCGAAAGAACATGAGCCGCTCGGGGCTCCGACCCGAGACGTCCACGATCGATCCTTCGGGACGATCCGGACGGGAGTTGACACCGTCGGAAGAATCGGTCATACTCGGTCTTCGTGCGCTTCGGCGCCGGGTTCCTTGACAACCGATACGCAACGACGATCCTGTCGATTCCAAACATCACACAGCCTGAAACGGTCCGTCGGAACCACAATTCCGGCACTGTTTTGGAGAGTTTGATCCTGGCTCAGGATGAACGCTGGCAGTGTGCCTTAGACATGCAAGTCGAACGAAGCACCGTGAACCTTCGGGGGATCGGTGACTGAGTGGCGAACGGGTGAGTAACACGTGGGTGACGTACCTCCTAGTGCGGCATAACCCTGGGAAACTGGGGCTAATTCCGCATGTGCTGCGATCTTTCTGGGGTTTCAGTAAAGATTCATCGCTAGGAGATCGGCCCGCGGTCCATCAGCTAGTTGGTGGGGTAATGGCCTACCAAGGCGACGACGGATAGCCGACCTGAGAGGGTGACCGGCCACAGGGGCACTGAGACACGGGCCCCACTCCTACGGGAGGCAGCAGTTAGGAATCTTCCACAATGGGCGAAAGCCTGATGGAGCGACACTGCGTGAGGGATGAAGGTCTTCGGATCGTAAACCTCTAAAACGGGGACGATAATGACGGTACCCGTTGAGAAGCACCGGCTAACTCCGTGCCAGCAGCCGCGGTAATACGGAGGGTGCAAGCGTTAATCGGAATTACTGGGCGTAAAGAGTTCGTAGGTGGTTTGTTAAGTTAGATGTGAAAGCCCCGGGCTTAACCTGGGAACTGCATTTAAAACTGGCAAACTCGAGTTTAGTAGAGGGAAGTGGAATTTCAGGTGTAGCAGTGAAATGCGTAGAGATCTGAAGGAACAC
>JARGGE010000309.1 GCA_029210865.1 Trueperaceae bacterium | reverse complement strand
GATCGAGACCGACGCCGCCCGCCTCCTGGGCGGCGACGCCCTGGGTGCGGCTCAGCCAGAAGTACCAGACGATCCAGGCGATAGCGGCGAGAGCGAGGAGGTTGACGGTCCATGCTGCGAGGCTCATGCGAGGGCCTCCTTTCGGGAGGGAGCGGCGTGGGCGGGTTCGGTGAAGCTCTTGGCGCGGAAGAAGCGCAGGCGGTTGGCGTTCATGACCACGGTGACGCTCGAGGCGGCCATAGCGGCGCCGGCGAGGAGTGGCGAGAGCAGGATCCCGAACACGGGGAACAGAACGCCCGCGGCGATGGGGATGCCGACGGTGTTGTAGACGAACGCGCCGAACAAGCTCTGCTTGGCGTTGCGCATCGTGGCGCGCGAGGTTTCGATAGCGTAGGCGACGCCCTTGAGACTGCCGCTCATGAGCGTCACGTCGGCCGCTTCGATGGCGACGTCGGTGCCGGTACCGATCGCGAAGCCGACGTCCGCCTCGACGAGCGCGGGGGCGTCGTTGATGCCGTCACCGACCATGCCCACCTTGCGGCCCTTGCGCTTCAACTCGTGGACCTGGCTGGCCTTGTCCTCGGGCAGGACTTCGGCGAGGACGCGGTCGATGCCGACCTGGCGGGCGATCGCCTGGGCGGTCCGCTCGTTGTCGCCGGTGAGCATGATCACCTCGAGACCCATCTCCTGCATGACGCGAATCGCTTGCACCGAGTCGTCCTTGATCGTGTCGGCGACGGCGACGACGCCCGCCGGCCGGCCGTCGGCCACGACGTACATGGCGGTCTTGCCTTCGCTCTGGAGGCGTTCCACGTCGCCGTCAAGCTCGCGCACGTCGATCTCGTGGCGCCGCATCAGCTTGGCGTTGCCGATCAGGACGGCCGTACCGTCGATGTCGGCCGCTACGCCGTGTCCCGGGATGGCGTCGAAGCGGGCCGCCTCGGCGATGGCCAGCTCGCGGCCGCGTGCGCCGTGCACGATCGCTTGGGCGAGCGGGTGCTCGCTAGGCGCGTCGGCGGCGGCGGCGAGGGAGAGGAGGGTGTCGGCGTCGAAGCCGGTCGCGGGGAGGGCGTCGGTGAGCTCCGGCTTGCCTTTCGTGATGGTGCCGGTCTTGTCGAGCACTACCGTGTCGATGCGGGCGGCCGTCTGCAGCGCCGTGCCGTTGCGGATGAGGACGCCGTGTTCCGCGCCCTTGCCGACGCCGGCGACGAGGCTCAAGGGGACGGCCATGCCGACCGCGCAGGGGCAGGCGATGATCAGCACCGTCACGGCCGTGACGACGGCGAAGGCGAGAGCGGGGGACGGCCCGAAGTTGAACCAGACGAGGAACGACAAAATCGAGATGATCATGACGGAGGGCGCGAAGTAGCTCGAGACGACGTCGACCAGGCGGGCGATCGGTGCCTTACTGCCCATGGCGTCCTGCACCATCTTGACGATCTGGGCGAGGGCGGTGTCCTTGCCGACCTTGGTGGCTCGGAACCGGAAGCTGCCGGTCGTGTTCATCGTGGCGCCGACCACTTCGTCACCGACCGTCTTGTCGACAGGGAGGCTCTCGCCCGTGACCATCGACTCGTCGAGGGCGCTGGAGCCGCGGACGATCACGCCGTCGACCGGCACCTTCTCGCCGGGGCGGACGACGACGACGTCGCCGACCTCGACGTCCTCGACGGGGATCTCGACTTCCTGGTCGCCGCGCAGCACGCGCGCCGTCTTGGCTTGGAGGCCGATCAGCTTCTTGATCGCCTCGCTGGTGCGGCCCTTGGCGCGCACCTCGATCGCCTGGCCGAGGACGACCAGCGCGGTGACCACCGTGGCGACGTCGTAGAAGGGGTTGGCGGTGCCTTCGGGGAATAGGCGCGGCCACAGGACCGCGACGCTGGAGTACACCCAAGCAGCCCCGGTGCCCAGGGCGATGAGCGTGTTCATGTCGGCCGAGCGGTGGCGGAACGCCGCGACGGCGCCGGTGAAGAACGGTCGTCCCGAATAAGCGAGGACGCCGAGCGCCGCGACGCCGGACAGCACGAACAGCGTCCGGATGATGGTTTCGGAAACGTCCGACGTGAAGGCGTAGGGCAGGTACAGCCACGGCAGTTCGGGGTAGGCGAGCAGCAGCACCGGAACCGAGACGATGGCGGCCACCCAGAACTTGCGCATCAAGCGCCGGTACTCGCGCTCGTGGGCCGTGTCGTTGGTCGGCGCGTCGCGCGTGCCGTCGTGGGCATGTTCGGAGGCTGCCGCAGCGCTGTCATGGTCGTTCGCGACCCCGTAACCGGCGCGGCCGATGGCCGCGGCGATGGCTTCGCGGGGCGCGAAGGCCGGGTCGTGCTCGACGACCGCTTCGTGGCTGACGAAGTCGACTCGCGCGGACGCGACGCCGGGTACGGCCGTGAGCTCCCGCTCGATCGTGGCCGCGCACGAGTGGCACGACATCCTGGTGACGGGCAGCCGCGTCGTGCGGTTCATCGTGGAGCCAGTTGGGAGGGTTGAGGAATCCAATGTTGGCTCCTCCCTTCGTCTCCAACGGTAGTCCACCCCCCCTGGGGTGGGTAGTCGGAGAAACGCCTACAAGCTTTCGGAACCATCACCGCGCGGGCCGACGGACCCTATCGGACGTTAGGTCCCTGCCGTGCGCTCGACACGCCGCCCGCAGCCGTCACCAGTGCGCGGCCACCTGGAGCACCACGCACGCGAGCGGGCGAAGCACGAGTCGAATCCCGCCGTTCACCGTCAGGCAGGTCGCGCGCACCGCTTGCGTGCGCAAGCTGGCAGCGATCCTGGACGATCACGAGGATCGGCCGCGCCTGCGAGCCACGGCCGATCCTCACTTGCCCAGCTGAACGACCGCTCACTCGCCGATCGTGCCGGTTTGGCTTTCGCGCTGCCATGGCGCCCATCGCGACTTCACGTAGGCGATGACCGCCTCGACCTCCTCGTCCCTCCACGCGGCGCCGACGGCCGGCATCTGCACGCCGCCTTCGCGGATCAGGCCGATGATCTGGCTGTCCTCGTGGTGCCAAGAATGGGCGCTGCCGTCGAGCGGAGGCGCAGGGATGCCCGGCTGCGTGGCACCCTCTCCTGCGACACCGTGGCAGGCAGCGCACGTGTTCAGGTAGGTGGTCTCGCCGAGGGCGAGGACTTCGGGTGCAACGGAGGACGCTGGGGTCGCCCTCGGTGCACTCGTCGTGACGCGGACCGCGATCAGGGCGAGCACGGCCACGATCCCGAACGCCATCGCCGCCGCGTCCGCAGGGCGGCGCCGCCACCACGGCAGGCGCGGTTTCGACGGCGACGGCGTCGCGCGCTTGCGCGCGCTCACGACTCGTTCCCGGCGCGCGGGTTCTCGAGGCGAGCGTCGTGGCGTCTTGGCAGGGCCCTGCGGCTCCTGGTGGCGTCGAGACGGTTCTGGCGCGGGGCGTCCGCTCCGCGCGCCGCATGGACTCGAACGTGCGCCCGATGGTGGTGGAGGGGTTGGGCGGGCACGATGCCCACGATCCTATTCTGACCGCAAGCTCGTCGGCGTCGATCTCGCCGGGCGCGTAGCGGCGCCGCAGCGCGCAGGTCGATGCGGGTCAGGACGCCGAAGCCTTGCTCCGCCAGCGCTGCGGTGAAGCGCGCGTGCGTGCTGGCGAAATCGTCGTGGGACGTACCGGTCAATCGGGGCATGATGCCTCCTTCGAGAGAGCGTGGACGGTCTCGACTTCCTGGCGTGCCCCAAGCGCCTCGCGCGCACGCGCCCGCGCTGGTGGCTCACGCTTCGAGGTTCGCCGTGGTGAGCCATCCGCCGTCGAACCCTGCCCGCCGCAGTCCCGCACGCAGGTAAGGGAGCCGGCCGAAGCGCTTCCAGACGAGGCCGGCCTGGTCATTCTCGTGCAT
>JARGGE010000308.1 GCA_029210865.1 Trueperaceae bacterium | reverse complement strand
AGAGAGGTGTGCCAGCACCTCGAGCTCGAGGAGTCCGTGCAGCGGGTGTTCGCGATCCTGGCCGAGCACGTTCGTCTCGATGCGCTGGTCATCCGCCGCCTCGAGCGCGACGTGCACGAACGGGGGCGCAGCGCCGACTCGGTCATCGACCAGTACCGGCGCACGGTCAAGCCGATGCACGACCGCTACTGCGAACCCTCGAAGCGCCACGCCGACCTGATCGTCCCGGAGGGCGGCGCGAACCGCCCGGCGCTCGACGTGTTGTGCGGGTTCGTGCGCGACCTCGTGCGCGGCGGGACCGGGGGTCCCCCGATGACGCCCGACCGCGCGGGGGTCCCCCGGTGACGCGTGCCGGCGGAAGCCGCGGCGCGCTCCGGCGCGTCGCCCTATGGGTCCTCGCACTCTCGCTGCTGCCGAGCGCCTGGCTCGTCGTCGACCGGGCCACCACCGAGGGCCGGGACCGCCGCGTCCTGGTGGTCATGGACGAGCTCGCGCTGGCGGAGCAGGCGGCCTACCTGGGCGTGTCCAGCCTCGAGCTGGGGCGCCGCTACCAGGCGCTGGGTCTGACCGGCATCGCGCTCTACGAGGACACCGTGGAGACGCTCGCGCGCAAGGGAGCGATCGTCGCCCTGTTCGGCAGCGAGCTGCGCGCCCTCGCGGTCGCGACCGGCGAGCTGCCACCACCGCTGCCCGCCGACGCGACCGCGGTCGCGGAGCTGACCCCCGGCGCGGCCGCCGGGCTCCTCGCCAAACACCGTCCGGCGGCCACCGCCGTCGCGGTCGCCGGACGCACCTGGTGGTGGTGGCCGGGCGAGAGCCTGCGCACGCGACCGGCGGGCCCCGACCTGGCGCAGGTGGCGGCTTGGGCCGAGGCCGGCTTCACGATCGCCTACCGTCCGCGCAACTTCCCGAACCTCCAGGGGGTCGGCAGCGACTTCCCGCCCGAGGCCGGCGTGCTCGTCCACGCCGGGTTGCAGGTGGCGGGCCACCCGTCGGCCCACGACGAGCTGATCGCCGCCTCGCGCGACCGCCTGACCGCCCTCATCGAGGGGACCCGGCAGGACGGCCTCGCGCAGGTCGCGCGGGCGGTGCCCACGACGCGGCTGCTGTCGTTCAACCAGGACTACCAGAACCTGCGCCTGACGCCCGACGACCTCGTCGAGAAGTACCTGCTCGCGGCCAACGAACGGCAGGTGCGGGTGCTCTACCTGCGCCCCTACACCGAGGAGCAGCTCGGCGACATGGTGGCCAACACCGAGACGCTGGTCGTCGAGCTCCACGCCGCGCTCACCCGCGAGGGCTTCGAGGTCGGGCCGATCGCGCCGCCGGACGCGGGTTACGCGCCCGCCACCTGGGCGCGCGCGGCCGCCGCGCTCGGCGTGCTCGCGGGCCTGGTGCTCCTCGCGACCGCCTTCCCGGCACCGTTCGGCGCGTTGGCCGCGGCTGCCGTCGCCGGGCTGGCCCTGGCCGCCGCCGGCCCCGGTTGGGCCGCGGTCGCGCTGATCGCGGCGCTCGTCTTCCCCGTGCTCGGCTTCGCCCTGCTCCCCTGGCGCTGGTGGACGCTCCTCGCCGCCACGGGCGTCGCCCTCGTCGGTGCGGCGCTGCTCGCGGCGGTCGGCAGCGACCGCGCCACCATGCTCGCCCTGGAGCCGTTCGCCGGCGTCGCTGCGACGCTGGCGGTGCCGCCGGCGCTCTTCGCGGCGATCGTGCTGCTGCGCGAGCGCCGACCGGCCGCCTGGGTCCGCCTCGCCTGGAACCACCCGGTGCGCCTGGGCGAGGTGGCCGTCGCACTCGCCGCGGTCGCGGCGCTCGGCCTCGTCGTGCTGCGGCGCGGCAACTTCCCGATCGTCGGTGCGACCGAGATCGAGCTCGCGGTGCGGAGCGCGCTCGCCGACCTGTTCGTGCGCCCGCGCTTCAAGGAGCTGCTCGGGCACCCGCTGGCCCTCGTCGCGCTGCTCCAGACGCGCTGGCCGTGGTGGGCGCGCGGCGGCCTGCTGATCGCCGGGGTGGTCGCGCAGGCGAGCGTGCTCAACAGCTTCAGCCACTACCACACGCCGCTCGTGGTCTCGTTCCAGCGCACGGCGATCGCCCTGGTGCTCGGCGGGCTCGCCGGCCTGGTCCTGTGGCGCGTCGTGCGCGTCGCCGAGCGCGCCGTCCGCGCGTGGCTCGGCGACCGGCGCTGACGCGCGCGGCCGTGCGGCTGCTCGTCGCGGGCTACGCCGGCGCCGGCAACCTCGGCGACGAAGCCCTTCTCGCGGGTCTGCTCGGCGCCCTCCACGCCCGCGGCATCGAGGCCTGGGTGGCGTCGGCGGACCCGCCGGCCACCCGCGCGCAGCACGGCGTCGTCGCGGTCGGCCGGCTGGGCGGGGTCCTCGGCGCCCTCGCGCGCGTCGACGCCGTCGTCAGCGGCGGCGGCGGGCTGCTGCAAGACGCGACCTCCTTCCGCTCGCTGGCCTTCTACCTGGGCGTCGTCGCGGCGGCGCGCGCGGCGCGCAAGCCCGTCGCCGTGTTCGCGCAGTCGCTCGGCCCGCTCTCGCCGCGCGGCGAGCGCGCGGTGCAGCGGGTGTTGCGGGGCGTCCCGCTCGGGCTCCGCGACGCGCCGTCGCTCGACCTGGCGGCGCGACTCGGGCTCGCGGCCCATCCGGTCGCCGACACCGCGCTCCTCCTGGCCACCCCGCCGCCGGCGGCCGGCGGCGGCGCGCTGGTCCTGGTCCCCCGCGCGGGCTACCCGTACATGACCGACGCGCTGGCGGCGCTCGCGCGGCCGTGGCGCGCGGGCGGCGGCGCGGTCCGCGTCGCCAGCCTCGACCCGGGGCGCGACGCGGGCGAGACGGCGCGCCTGCTCGCGGCCGTCGCGGGCGCCGAGCGCTGGTCGGCCGACCGGCCCGAGGTCCTCCTCGCCGGCTTCGCAGGCGCCCACGCGGTGCTCAGCGGCCGCCTCCACGGGCTCGTCCTCGGCACCGTCGCCGGCGTCCCGGTCGCGGGCATCGCCTACGACCCCAAGGTCGCGGGCTTCGCCGCGCGCATCGGAGCCCCGGTCGCCGACGTCCCGCGGGACGCCGCAGCGGTCGCCGCCACCGTGGTGCAATTGGCGCCGTTCGTGGCCGCGCCGAGCCGCGACGCCGCCGCGGCGGACCGCGAGCGCCGGGCGGCCGAAGCCGGCGTCGCCTGGCTCCTGCGCGAGGCCCTTCACGTCCCCTCATCGCCGCGCCCGTAGACTGGGGCGTGGCGCCTCTCCTCCGCACCCTCGTCGCCGTCGCGGTGTTGGCGGCGTCGGTCGCGCTGGCGCAGGACCCGCTCGCCGCGATGCGCGACCTGATCGCCCGTGGGTACTGGAACTCGGCGGCGCAGCTCAACGGCCCCAACCTGGTGGAGGCGCGCCCCGACGATCCCGAGGCGCACTTGCTGTTCGCGACCGCGCTGTACCTGACCGGCGACCTGACCGCCGCGGCCGCCGAGCTCGACGTGGCGACCGGCCTGGTGACCGGCGGGGTCCCCGCGAGCCACGTCCACCTGGCCGCCCTGATCCGCGCCGCCGGCGGCGACCCGGCGGGGGCCGCGCGCCAGCTCCAGAACGCCTTCCTGCGCCAACCCACCTACGGTTTCGCGATGGACTGGGGACGGATCGCCTGGCAGGCGGGTCTGGAAGACGACGCGCTCGCGGCGTTCGCCGCCGCCGCCGAGACCCCGCAGGGCCGCCGCGAGGCGTGGCCCGACCTCGCGCGCGGGCGGGTGCTCGCGTCGCTGGGCCGCTGGGCCGAGGCGATCGAGGCCTTCCGGCACGCCCTCGACGTGTTCGAGGCCAACGACCCGGGCCTCGCGCGGCCGCCGAGCCCGGCCTACGTCGAGTCCTGGTACCGCCTCGGCGAGGCCCTCGAGGCGATCGGCG
>JARGGE010000307.1 GCA_029210865.1 Trueperaceae bacterium | reverse complement strand
CCGTCGCCGTGGAGGTCGACCACCACGGCGTCGACCTCGTCGCCCCAGTCCGCCAGGACGGCGTCGAGAGCGTCGTACGGGTGGTCGGCGGCGGGCAGCGCGCTGCGGCTGGTCACGTTGACGACACCGTAGCGGACGCCGTGGCGCTCCACCGCACAACGCCCGACACCGGGGGCGCGGCGGCCGTAGTTGAGCGGGCGCAGCACCCGCGGCAGCGCGAGCGTCGCGGCGGCCTCGGGGCCGTCCCACGAGTGGTTGCCGCCGGTGAGCACGTCGGCCCCGGCTGCGAAGAGCCGGGCCGCCGACCGCGGCGTGAGCCCGAGCCCGGTGGCGGGGCGCGGGCCGGTGACGTCGGCGTTCTCGCCGTTCACCACCACCAAGTCGGGGCGGTGCGCCGCGACGAGCGCCGGCAGGTGGCGCTCGAGGAAGGCCACGCCGACCTCGCCGACGACGTCGCCGACGAAGAGGATGGAATGGGGATGATCGAGGGTCATGGGCGTCCTCAGGCTACGGCGTCGGGGTCGCTCGCGCGGGCTCGGACGCCCGCGACGTGCCGTCGCGCGCCGCCCGGCGAGACGTGATCACCGTACGGCGGGCGCGTCAGCCGCCGGTCAGGGCGCCGGCGGCGCGGGCGCCGCAGCGCGGAGGTGCGTTCGCCGCGTCAGGATGTCGTGAGCGCGGCCCGTCTAGCGTGTCCCATGTCCGTCTGGATCCGGACGCTGCTCGCCGGCTCGGTCGGCCTCGCCGTGGCGCTGCTCCGGCGGCTGAGCGGGTACCGCGCGGCCTCGGACCGCGCCCAGTACGACGTCCTGACCGGGCTCCTGAACCGCTCGGCCTTCGAGCAGCGGCTGAACGGCTGGCTCGCGAGCGGTACGACGGCGGCGGCCCCCTTCGCGGTGCTGTTCGTCGACCTCGACCGCTTCAAGTTCGTCAACGACACCTTCGGCCACGCCCTCGGCGACCGCCTGCTGATCGAGATCGCGCGCCAGCTCAAGGCGAACGTGCGCGAGGGCGACCTGGTCGCTCGCCTGGGTGGCGACGAGTTCGTCCTCGCGCTGCGCGGCGTCAAGGACGCGCGCGCAGCCGAGCCGATCGCCGGGGCGCTGGTGAAGGTGCTGGCGACGCCGGTCGAGCTCGACGGCAAGCGGCTGCACGTCTCGGCGTCGGTGGGGGTGGCCATCTACCCGCGCGACGGGGCCGACGTGCAGGCGCTGGCCAAGAGCGCGGACGCGGCGATGTACGCGGTGAAGTCCGGCGGCAAGAACGCCTTCCACTTCGCCGACCACGGGCTGCGCCACCGCCAGGCGCGGTGCCTCGAGATCGAGCGGCAGCTCCGCTTCGCGCTGCAGGACCACGAGCTCGAGGTCGTGTACCAGCCGCAGGTCGAGCTCGCGAGCGGGTGCCTGGTCGGCTTCGAGGCGCTCATGCGCTGGACCAACCGCGAGCTCGGCGCGGTGCCGCCCAGCGAGTTCATCCCCGTCGCCGAGGACGCCGGCATGATCGTGCCGCTCGGCCACTGGCTGATGCGCGAGGCCTGCCGGCAGGCGCACGACTGGTCCGCCTTCGGGCTCGCCGACCTGACCGTCGCCATCAACGTCTCGACCCTGCAGTGCCGCCAACCCGACTTCCTGCGGCAGGTCGACGAGGCGATCCGCGACGCCCGGGTGGCGCGGGGCGCGATCGAGCTCGAGGTCACCGAGAGCGTCCTGATCGACGAGGTCGAGCTCGCGGTGGCGACGCCGCGGCGGCTCGACCGCATGGGCGTGCGCACCGCGCTCGACGACTTCGGCACCGGCTACTCCTCGCTCGCGTACCTGCAGCGGCTGCCCATCCGGTCGCTCAAGATCGACCGTGGCTTCATGAAGGGGCTCGCGCTGGCGCCGTCCTGCATGGCCGGCAGCGTGGTGCCGATCGTCGACGCGATCGCGGCGCTCGGCCGCGAGCTGGGGAAGACGGTGCTGGCCGAGGGCGTGGAGACCGAGGCGCAGGCGCGCTACCTCAAGCGCATCGGCGTCGACCGGGCGCAGGGCTACCTCTACGCGAAGCCGCTCTCGGCGGCGCACGCCGAGCGCCTGCTGCGCCGTATCACCGCCGCGCGCGAGCCGCTCGAGCCGCTGGCCGCGGTCGCCGGCGACCCGCGGGCGAGCGGTGCCTGGCGCGCCCATACCGCGCAGACCGCGGTGACGGGCGGCGGGTACTTCCCCTTCGACTGAACGCCCGCGCCTTCGCCTGGCCCCCGCCTTCGCCAAGGGTCGCCGGATTTCGCGCGGTCGCCCGTGCCGTTCCCGGGCGGAGCCCCGCGTCCCGGGCCCACGGCGGGCGACTAGAATGAAGGGGCCCGCCGGCGCCCCTTCGGGCCCGGCCTCAGGAGGTCCCCGTGCCCGTCGACTCCACCCCGAACGCGAACTTCGGCCTCATCGGTCTCGCCGTCATGGGCCAGAACCTGGTCCTGAACCTGATCGACCACGGCGCGCGCGTCGCCGTCTACAACCGCACCGGCAAGGTCACCGACGACTTCTTGGCGGGCACCGGCGCCGCCGCCGCCGCGCGCGGCGACCTGGTCGGCGCGGCCACGCTCCCCGAGCTCGTCGCCCAACTCGAGCGGCCGCGGCGCGTCATGCTCATGGTCCAAGCGGGCAAGGCGGTCGACGCGGTCATCGAGTCGTTGGTGCCGCTGCTCGAGCCCGGCGACGTGATCATCGACGGCGGCAACTCGCACTTCGACGACACCACGCGGCGCGGCGAGCGGGTCGCGGAGGCCGGCCTGCGCTACATCGGCACCGGCGTCTCCGGCGGCGAGGAGGGCGCGCGCTTCGGCCCCTCGATCATGCCGGGCGGCCCGCGCGACGCGTACGAGCTGGTGCGGCCGCTCTTCGAATCGATCGCCGCGCAGGTCGACGGCGAGCCGTGCTGCGCCTGGATGGGCGAGCAGGGCGCCGGCCACTTCGTGAAGATGGTCCACAACGGGATCGAGTACGGCGACATGCAGCTGATCGCCGAGGCGTACCAGCTGATGCGCGATGCGCTGGGCATGGACGCGAAGGCCATGCACGCCACCTTCGAGCGCTGGAACCGGGGGGTGCTCGACTCCTACCTGATCGAGATCACCCGCGACGTGCTCGGCACCTACGACGCCGACGGGGCGCTGGTGCTCGACCTGATCCTCGACCGCGCCGGGCAGAAGGGCACCGGGCGCTGGACGGCCGTGGCCGCGCTCGAGCAGGGGCAGCCGCTGAGCCTGATCACGGAGGCCGTCTTCGCGCGCTCGCTCTCGTCGCTCAAGGCGCTGCGCGAACGCGCGAGCGAGGTCCTGCCCGCCGGAGCCGAGGCCGTCGACGTCGACCGCGAGGCCTTCGTCGCCGACCTGGAGCAGGCGCTCTACGCCGCCAAGATCGTCAGCTACGCGCAGGGCTACGGGCTGCTGCGCGACGCGGCCAAGGAGCGCGGCTGGTCGATCGACCTCGCGGCCACCGCGCGGATCTGGCGCGGCGGCTGCATCATCCGCAGCCGCTTCCTGAACGACATCACGGCCGCCTTCGAGGCCGACCCCGAGCTCGAGCACCTGCTGCTCGCGCCCTTCTTCCGCGACGCGATCGCCGCGGCGCTCCCGGCCTGGCGCCGGGTGATCGCCGCCGCTGCCCGCTGGGGCATCGCGGTGCCCGCCTCGAGCGCTGGGCTCGCCTTCTACGACGGCCTGCGCACCGCGCGCGGTCCGGCCAACCTGCTGCAGGCGCAGCGCGACTACTTCGGCGCGCACACCTACGAGCGCGTCGACCGCCCGCGCGGCGAGTTCTTCCACACCGACTGGATCGGCAGCGGCGCGGCGGTGACGTCGAAGGGCTACGAGGTCTAGGCTGAAGTTGAACCGTTGATTCGTTGAGTTTGTCGTTGGGGGGCGGGTTTGTTGGTGTTTTGCGCTTGCGCGCGTAG
>JARGGE010000306.1 GCA_029210865.1 Trueperaceae bacterium | reverse complement strand
GCCGATCTCGAAGGGGGTCGGGGGCGCCTCGGGGACCGGCGCGGGCGTCGTCGCGGGGGTGGTCATGGCGGCGAGGCTACGTCGCTCTTCGCCGCACGTCGGGCACGGGCGCGACGTGGTCGGCGGAGCGATGGCGCCCGGTGACAAGCTTCGCAGAGCGAAGTGTGGGCTGTGCTAAAGTTCACTCCCAAGCGCGCTCCTCGCACCGGACCGCCCGACCAAGGCGGCTTCGCGGAGCGTCGGCGCGCGGACCCCAGGAGGCACCATGAAGAGAACGCTTCTCGCGCTCGCCCTGATCGCGTCGATCGGCCTCGCAGCCGCCCAGACGCTCGTGTACGGCGTGTCCGGCCAGCCGTCGAGCCTCGACTCGGTCGACTCGCAGGACGGCAACTCGCTCGTCGTCAGCAACCAGATCACCGAGACGCTCGTCGGCTTCGCCTCCGGCGACACCGCGCTCGTCCCCCGCCTGGCCACCTCGTGGTCGGTGAACGACGACGCCACCGTGTGGACCTTCGAGCTGCGCACCGGCGTGACCTTCCACGACGGCACCGCGTTCGACGCCGAAGCGGTCAAGTTCAACGTCGACCGCTGGAACCTGCTCGACCACCCCTACAGCTTCCGCGACGCGGGCAAGACCTACGTGCCGTGGGGCTGGGTCTTCGGCGGTCCCAAGGCCGAGGGCGGCATCGTGGACGAGATCGTCGTCGTCGACGCCGACACCGTCGAGTGGCGCCTGACGCAGCCGACGCCCTTCCTGCCCGCGCTGCTCGCGGCCGTCTACTTCCAGTTCGATAGCCCGACGGCCGTCATGGCCGCCGGCGCCGACTACGGCACCCCGGGCGTCGGCTCGGTGGGCACCGGTCCCTTCGCCTTCGTCGAGTGGGTCGAGGGCCAGCAGGTCCGCGTCGCCGCCAACCCGAACTACTGGGGCGGCGCGCCGCAGGTCGACGAGGTCGTCTTCCGCGCGATCAGCGAGCCGACCGCCCGCCTGGCCGAGCTCCAGGCCGGCACGATCGACATCGCCGTCCTGCTCGCCGCCGACGACCTCGCCACGGTGCAGGGCGACGCCGGCCTGGCCGTCGCCAGCGCACCCGTCGAGCTGAACGTCGGCTACCTGGCGCTGCACCAGGCCAACCCGCCGCTCGACAACGTCCTCGTGCGCCAGGCGATCGCCCACGCGATCGACCGCGACGCGATCGTCGGCGCCTTCTACGCCGGCCTCGGCGTGGTCGCCAGCGACCACATGCCGCCCACCTTCACCGGTCACGGCGAGCCCTGGCCCTACGACTACGACCCCGAGCGCGCGCGCGAGCTGCTCGCCGAAGCGGGCTACGCCGACGGCTTCGCCACCGAACTCTGGTACATGCCCGTCAGTCGTCCGTACTACCCGGCGCCGCAGCCGATCGCCGAGGTCATGGCCACCTACCTGGCCGACGTCGGCATCCAGGTCGAGCTCCTCACCGAGGACTGGACCACCTACCTGGGCGACTACCAGACCGGCAAGTTCCCGATGTACATGCTCGGCTGGAACGCCGACTACGCCGACCCCGACAACTTCCTGACCACGTTCTTCGGCCCCAGCGCCGTCAACGACCTCGGTTGGGACGCGCCCGAAGTGGTCGAGGCGCTCAACGCCGCGCGCCAGACGGCCGACCAGGCCGAGCGCGACCGCCTCTACGCCTTCGTGATCGGTACCGTGGCCGGTCAGGCCGCCTCGATCCCGATTGCCCACAACCGCACCCTCAACGCCACCCGCAGCAACATCGAGGGCTTCGTCATGAGCCCGCTGGGCTACAGCTCGGTGTCGCTCGTCGGCGTCACCAAGAACTAGTTCATCTCGCCGGGCGTCCTCGGGCGCCCGGTTATCTTCGACCGCCGGGGATCGCCCGGCAGCCAGCGACCGCGCGCGCCGCACCGGAACGGACCCGGGTCGGGGAGCGCTCGACGGGAGCACGACGTGACCACCTACCTGCTCCGACGCGTCCTCGGGCTCATCCCGGTCCTGTTCGGCGTGTCGCTCTTGGTCTTCGCCATCACGCGCCTGATCCCGGGCGACCCCGCGGTCGCCCTGCTCGGCCAGCGGGCGCCGGCGGCCGCGCTCGAGCAGCTGCGGGAGGACCTCGGCCTCAACCAGCAGGTGTGGCTCAACTTCGAGGCGGCCGGTGAGCGCGGCGTCCAGGGCTTGTTCGACGCCCAGTACCCGCAATACATGGCGAGCCTGCTCCGCGGCGACCTCGGGCGCTCGATCTTCAGCCGCATCCCCGTGACGCAGAGCCTGATCGCCCGCTTCCCCGCGACCCTCGAGCTCAGCCTCTTCGCGATGGCCTTCGCCTTGGGGGTGGGCATCCCGGCCGGCGTGTGGGCCTCGCTCAATCGTGGCAAGGCCGCCGACACGATCGTCATGGCGATCGCCGTGTCGGGCGTCTCGCTGCCGGTGTTCTGGTTGGCCATCATCTTCATCTACGTGTTCGCCGTGACGCTGGGGTGGTTGCCACCCTCGGCGCGGCTGGGGGTGGGGATGCACATCGAGCCCATCACCAACCTCTACGTGCTCGACGCGATGCTGCGAGGGAACTGGGCGGCGCTCTGGGACGCCTTGCGCCACCTGGTGCTGCCCGCCGTCGCGCTCGGCACCATCCCACTCGCGATCGTGGTCCGGATGACGCGCTCCGCGATGCTCGAGGTGCTGGGGCAGGACTACGTCCGCACCGCCCGCAGCAAGGGCGTCGTCGAGGCGCGCGTGGTGCGCAAGCACGCGCTGCGCAACGCGCTGCTGCCCGTGGTCACCGTCGTGGGCCTCTCGTTCGGCGCCCTGCTCTCGGGCGCGATCCTCACCGAGACGGTCTTCAGCTGGCCCGGCATCGGGCGTTGGATCTACGACGCCATCGCGGCGCGCGACTACCCGATCATCCAGGGCGGCATCCTGTTCGTCGCTTTCGTGGTCGCCGCCATCAACCTGCTCGTCGACCTTCTCTACGCGGTGATCGACCCGCGCATCCAGTACGCGTGACGGAGGCCACGTGACCGTTCCCGCCGCCCTCCCCGACGCCGCGCTCGACGTGACCGGCAGCCGCGCCGGTCCGGTCCGCCGCTTCTTCCGCCACCCCACGGGCGTGGTCGGGCTCTCGATCGTCGTCTTCTTCGTCGCCATCTCGCTGCTCGCGCCCGTGTTGCGGCCGTACGACGCGGCGCGCGACCGCGACCTCTCCTCGCGCCTCGCGCCCCCGTCCGCGGAGCACTGGTTCGGTGCCGACGAACTCGGGCGCGACCTGTTCACCCGCGTGTGGCACGGCGGCCGCATCAGCCTGCGCGTCGGCCTGATCGCCGTCGCGGTGGCGGTCGTGATCGGCACGTTCCTCGGCCTGGTCGCCGGTTACGTGGGCGGCTGGCTCGATACGGGGGTGGTGTGGCTGCTCGACATCCTGCTCGCGTTCCCCGGCATCCTGCTCGCGATCGCGATCGTGGCGACGCTCGGTCCATCGATCGTCAACGCGATGATCGCGATCAGCGTCACGCAGATCCCCATCTACGCGCGCATCGTCCGCTCCGTCGTGCTGTCGCTGCGTGAGTCCGAGTACGTCCAGGCCGCGCGCGCGCTCGGGTCGAACCCGGTGCGCATCGTCCTGATGCACGTCCTGCCGAACAGCCTCAGCCCGCTGGTCGTGCAGCTCACGCTATCGATCGGGGTCGCGATCCTCGACGTCGCCGCGCTCGGCTTCCTCGGCCTGGGCGCGCAGCCGCCCAACCCCGAGTGGGGCCTGATGATCCGCGACGGCTTCGCGCAGTTCCTGCGGGCACCCTGGATGTCGATCTTCCCGGGCCTGGCGATCTACGCCTCGGTGGTCGGCTTCAACCTGCTCGGCGACGCGATCCGCGACGTGCTCGACCCGCGCTTGACGGGCGTCTAGGGCCGCGCGGGCGCTGCGGTCGCGTCTCGAGCGGCC
>JARGGE010000305.1 GCA_029210865.1 Trueperaceae bacterium | reverse complement strand
TCGCCGCGACGGCGGACCTCGCGGTGGCGCCAGACCACGCCGCCGACGCCGGAGCCCACGCCCACCACGCCCCCCTGGCCGCGGACGCCCCGCTCCCGGGCGCCTCGCTCCTGCACCTGGACGACGTGTGGACCGACCACCGCGGCGCCGAGGTGCGGCTCGCTGACCACCGGGGTCACCCGACCGTCGTCGTGCTCTTCTACGGCACCTGCGTCAGCGCCTGCCCCGTGCTGCTGCGCGACGCCGAGCTCATCGAGGCCGTGCTTCCCGAAGCCGTGCGCGCCGATACCCGCTTCCTGATGGTCACCTTCGACCCCGAGCGCGACACCCCCGAGCGCCTCGCTGCGTACGCCGCCGAGAAGGGGCTCGACCGCGAGCGCTGGTCGTTCCTGACCGCCGACGAGCGCGCCGTGCGCCGGCTCGCCGCGGCGTTGGGCGTCCGCTACCGCCCCGACGGCCAGGGCGGCTTCGCGCACACCAACCTGATCACCGTGCTCGACGGCGACGGGGTGCCCGTGGCGCGCCTCGAAGGGCTGGGGCTCGGCCCCGACGTCGCGGTGGCCGCGCTCGTCGCGTCCCGCTGAGGCGTCGGTGGCTCAGCCGACCAGGCGCAGGACCAGCTGGGCCAAGACGATCTTGGCCACGGTCGCGAGCGGGAACACGGTCGCGTAACCCACGTGCGGCAGGTCGCCGCCCGCCTGCTCGACGGCGTAGCCGAGCGCGGCCGGTTGCGTGTGCTGGCCGCAGACCACGCCCACCATCACCGGCATCGGCACCCGCAGCAGCTTGTGGCCCACGGCGAGGGTCGTGGCGGCGAGCACCAGCGTGAGTGCCGCCCCCGCGAGCACCACGCCCCAGCCGTCGCCGGCGCGCAGCGTCTGGGCGAAGGCGAAGCCCGAGCCCGTGCCCACGCCCGCCAGGAACAGCAGCAATCCGAACTGCCGCAGGGTCAGGTTCGCCGAGTACGGCACGGTCCAGACCCAGGAACCGGTCCGGCCGATGGCGCCCAGCGCGAGGGCGACGAGCAGCGGGCCCCCCGCGAAGCCGAGCTCGAGCGTCACCCCGCCCAGGAGCGGGATCGGCACCAGCCCGAGCAGCAGCCCGGCGACCAGACCGACCGCGAGCGACGGCACGTCGACCTCGGACAGCCCCTGGTACGAGTCGCCGAGCACGCGCTCCACGGCCGCCATCTGGTCGCGGCGCGCGACCACGCGGACGCGGTCGCCGAGCTCGAGGCGCAGGTCGGCGGTGGGCAGCAGGAAGGCGTCGCCACGGCGGACGCGGGTGATCACCGCGCCGCTGCGCTGCGGCAGCCGCAGCTCGGCGAGGGTGCGCCCCGCCACCGCGGGCTCACTGACGAACAGCCGGCGGACCTCCAGGTTGCCGTGGTCGAGGTCGATGACGGCGTCGACCGGTTCGCCCAGGCGCGGTACCACGCGCGCCAGGTCGGCCGCCGTGCCCACCACCGACACGACGTCGCCCACCCGCAGGACGGTGTCGCCATGCACCAGGTGCTCGTCCTCACCGCGGCGCACGCGTCCGAAGATCGCCTGCCAACCCTCGCGCTCGCGCCAGGCCTGGACGGGTGCATCGCCTAGCTCGGCACGGGTCACGCGCACGACCGCGCGATCCAGGTGCTCGCCGCCGACCCCGTAATCGCGCACGCCCGCCGTCTCGCCGCGGTAATCGGTGCGCCAGAGTCGCTGCAGGACCGCGATCGCGACGATGACGCCGAGCACCCCGCCCGGGTAGGCGAGCGAGTAGGCGACCACGGGCGCCGTGGCGTCGGCGCTGCCGCGAAGCGCCTCGACCACGCCCGCGAGCGCCGGCGTGTTCGTGGTGGCACCCGTGAAGGCGCCGGCGGCGGTGGCCGCGTCGACCCCCAGCAGGCGCGCGACCACGACCGTCGCCGCCGCCCCCGCGACCAGCGCCGCGAGGACGAGCGCGTTGGCGCGCAGGCCGCGCGCGTCGAAGGAGCGCACGAAGGCGCGCCCGCTCGCCAACCCGACCAGGTAGACGAAGAGCGCCAGCCCCAACTGCACGACGACCTCGGGCAGGCGCAGGCGCGGGTCGAGGGCGCCGAAGGCGAGGCCCGCGAAGAGCACCGCCGCGATCCCCACCCGGACGCCCGCGATCCGGATGCGCCCCAGCGGCACGCCCACCGCCGCCACGGCGAACAGCAGCACGAGCGGATGGGCGGCGAGGAGCTCGATCACCCCGACATCTCAGCACGGGCGCCGGGGACGGCGGTCCCGAGGGCGCGGCTCCGCGCCGCGCGCGCGCCCTTCACGCGTCGCGCTTGCTTCGCGCGTGCCTCAGCCAGCGTCGACCTGGGTGACGGTGCCGCTGCCGCTGATCGTCTGGGTCACGGTGGGGTCGCCGTGGTAGCGCACGGTGCCGAGGCCGGAGATCCGCACGTCGAGGCGCTTGGCGACGCGGACGGTCGTGGTGCCCTGCCCGCTGATGCGGATCTCGGCCGATTGGCACGCGAGGTCGGCGGCCTCGACCTCGCCGGAGCCGCTGATCCGGAGCTCGAACGCCTCGGCCTTGCCCGCCAACCGGAAGCTACCGCGCCCGCTGATCTGGGCCTTCAGCGCGTGCGCCTCGAGGTCGGTGATCTGGACGTCGGCCGCGCCGGACGCGGCGACCTCCAGGTCGCTCGCGACCAGGCCGGTGGCCTCGACCTTGCCGGTCCCGGTCACCGCCACCCGATCGAGCTCGGGCACGGTGACGCGGTAGTGGAGCGGTCGGTGCGCGATCAGCAGGACGCCCGAGGTCAGGCGCTCGAGCCAGTTCTCGCCGATCTCGAGCACCAGCGTCCCCTCGTGCACGCGCACCTGCACCTTGGCGACCACGTCGGGGTCCCCCTCGACCTCGACGCTCGCATCCGGGCCCTGGGTGAGGTGCAGGTGGCCGAAGTATCGGAGCTCGACGGCGCGGAACGCCTCGACCTCGCGCCGTTCGGTGACGGTCATGGTCTCGGGCATGGGTGCCTCCTCGTGGTGGGGCCCATCGTAGCGCCTCCGGGCGCGCGCCCGGGTGCGGCAGCGGCAGCGACCGCCGCACGTCGGGGGCCGTCGTCCGGCCGTGCGGCCGCGCTAGCCGCGGGGGGCGCCCGGGTCTAGGATCGAGGGGTGCGAGGAGGTCTTCGATGAGCGACGTGCCCACGCCCGACCCCACCCCCACCACCCCGCCGCCACCCCCGCCCCGTCCGCCCGTGCCCCCGGCGCGCCGCGAGGCGCCCGTGTGGGCGTACGCGTTGATCGCGGTCGGTGTGCTGCTGCTGATCGCCAACACGGGATGGCTGGCCGGGCCCACGCTCTTCGACCTGCTGAACCTGTGGCCGGTGGCGCTGCTCGCGGTGGGCGTCGACCTGTTGACGCGCGGGGCGTACCGGGTGCCGGTCGTCATCGGCGCGCTCGTCCTCGCGCTCGTCCTGTGGTTCACCGGGGTCGGCGGCGCCCGCGGCGGCGGCGACGAGGTGGCCGTCGACCACCGGCTCGACGGGGCGCGGTCGGCCGAGGTGGTGCTGCGGCTCGGCGTCGGTGAGGTGCTCGTGCGCGCCGACGCGCCGGCCGGGCAACTGCTCGGCGGCACGGTCGTCACGGCCCGCGGCGAGACCCTGACCCAAGACGGCAGCCGCGACGGCGACGTGGCGCGCCTCGTGCTGGCGACGCGTTCGCAGGGCGGCTCGATCGTCGCGTCGCGTGGCCGGACGTGGGACCTGTCGCTCACGCGGGCGGTGCCCGTCGACCTGCGCGTCGAGGCGGGCGTGGGCGAATCGCGCTTCGACCTGCGCGACGCCACGCTCACGCGCCTGACGATGCGCGGCGGCGTCGGCGAGATCGACGTGACGCTCCCCGAGCGCGGCGGCTACGTCGGCGACATCGATCTGGGCGTCGGCGAGGCCACGATCGTCGTCCCGCGCGGCGTCGAGGCCCGCGTAGTCGCGACCGCCGG
>JARGGE010000304.1 GCA_029210865.1 Trueperaceae bacterium | reverse complement strand
GGTACGGCGGCTCGGCCTCCGTGGACGTTCGCGGTCTCATCGGACGCCCCCTCCGCTCTGGCGACGTGCTGGGGCAGAACCACCGCTGGGCCGCGGTCGGCGGCGTCGCGCCGGCCCGCCACGCCACCCCGTCGGCCCTGGTCACGGTCCGTGTCCTGCCCGGGCCGCAGTTCGATGCTGAGGTGTGGGCGGCGCTTCGGAACGCGACGTTCACCGTCGACCGTGCGGACCGGATGGGCATCCGCCTGGACGGTCCCACCATCCCGGGGGGCGAGGTCGTTTCGGAGCCGACCCGGTTGGGTGCCGTTCAAGTGGCCGCCGGTGGCCAGCCGCTGATCCTGCTCAACGACCGCGGCACCCTCGGCGGTTACGCCAAGCCGTTCGTGGTCGATCCGCGCGACCTGCACCGCGTGGGACAGCTGCGCATGGGCGACGCCGTGCGGTTCCGCGCCGCGTCGACCCTCGATGGGCGCGGATCCGTGCGGATCAGCGTCCTCTGAGCCGCCGAGGCGCTTGGGGCGTGGACTGCTCGGTCGTGCACGGGGGGATCCGGCGCACCACCGCCGTCGGGCCGAGCGTGCGGTAGCGTACCGCCATGAGCGACCCCAAGGGCGTCCGGTTCGTGGCCGCGCAGGCGCTGCTGTTCGTCGTCGTCGGCGGCGGTCCCACCTGGTTCGGCGCCGGCGGGTCCGCGGGGCTCTGGCGTCTCGCGGCCGTGGTCGTCATGGTCGCCGGCGTCGCGCTGGCGCTCGTCGCCGGCTTCCGGCTCGGGCGCTCGCTCACCCCGCTGCCGGTGCCGGTCGCCGACGGGCACCTGGTGACCGCCGGCGCCTACGCCTTCGCCCGCCACCCCATCTACGGGGGTCTGCTGCTGCTCGCGATTGGCTGGAGCGCGTACGCCGGGTCGTGGGGCACGCTCGCCGCGACCGCTGCCCTGTGGGGGCTGTTCGAGGTCAAGTCGCGCTTCGAGGAGCGCGCGCTGGTCGCGCGCTACCCCGAGTACGCCGCGTACCGCGCGGGCACCCGCCGCTTCGTCCCCTTCGTGTACTGATGCCGACGACCGGATCGCTGGCGACGCGGGGGCACGCGGTGGTGGTGGGCGCCGGCGTCGTGGGGCTGGCCTCCGCCGACGCGCTCGCGCGCGACGGCTGGCGCGTGACGCTGCTCGAGGCCGCGCTCGGCCCCGGTCGCGACGGCGCGAGCTTCGGCAACGCCGGCATGATCGTCCCGAGCCACGTGCTCCCGCTCGCGCAGCCGGGCGTCTTCGGCCGCTCGCTGCGCTGGCTGCTCGATCCCGAGAGCCCGTTCTACGTCGCGCCGCGCCTCGACCTGGAGCTGCTCCGGTGGGGCTGGCGCTTCTGGCGCTCGGCCACCCCGGCGCACGTGGCCCGCGCGCTGCCGCGGCTGCACGCGCTCCACCAGGCCGGCGCCGCCGCCCACGTCGCGCTGGCGGAACGTCTCGCCCTGCCGGCCCCCGAGCAGCGGGGCCTGATCATGCTCTGCGCCACCGAGGCCGGCTGGCGCGAGGCGCGGCACGAGGCGGAGGTCGCGGCCCGAGCGGGCGTGGCCACGCGCGTGCTGGACGCGGCCGAGGTGGCGGCTATCTATCCCGGCGTCGAGGTCCGCGCGGTGGGCGGCGTGCACTACCCCGACGACGGCCACCGCTCACCGGGCGCCCTGATGCGCGCCTGGCAGGAGCGCCTGCCCGCCGGCGCGACGCTGCGCTGGGGGGCGCGGGCGGTGGCCTGGCGGCGCCAAGGGTCGGCGGTGGCGGCGGTGGCGCTCGAGAACGGCGCCGAGGTGGCCGGCGACGCCTTCGTGCTGGCGGGGGGCCACGCGACGCCCGCGTTGGCCCGTGCCCTCGGGCTGCGCCTCCCCATCCAGAGCGGACGCGGCTACTCGGTGACGCTCACCGACCCGCCGCAGCGGCCGACGGTGCCGGCGATCCTGGTCGAGGGGCGGGTCGCGATGACGCCGCTGCCCGAGGGGGTGCGCTTCGGCGGCACCATGGAGATCGCGCCCGCCGACCGGCCGGTCGACCCGCGCCGCGTGCGCGGCATCGCCAAGGCGGCGGCGCGCACCTTCCCGGCCTTCGATGCCGACGTGCTCGCGGCGCTTCCGGTCTGGAGCGGCGCGCGACCCGTCTCGCCCGACGGGATGCCGTACGTCGGTCGGCTCGCCCGCGCGCCCAACGTGGTCGTCGCCGCGGGGCACGGGATGATGGGCTTCAGCCTCGGCCCGGTGACCGGCGAGCTGGTGGCCGACCTCCTCGCCGAGCGGGCGCCGCGGGTGCCGCTCGAGGGCCTCGAGCCGGAGCGGTTCGCCTGAGGACGGACGCGCGTCGGCGGGCGCGGGGATCGCGGGCCCACGGTGGCCGTGGCGGCACCCGGGCCGTGCCGCGGCCACCCCGAGACGTTTGACCCCCACGCCCCCGGGGTGGGGGGTCGTAAGATCGCGTCATGCAACCGCGTCGCCCCACCCCCCCGGTCCTGATCTTCGCGTTCGTCCTCGCCCTCGTCGCCGCCGGTGCGGCGTTCGCGCAGGTGGCGCCGTCCCCGCGCGCCCTCGAGGGCCTCGACGCCCGCGCCGCCATCGAGCTCGCCAACGCCTGGAAGGGCAACGGCATCACCAGCTTCGCCACCCCGCAGGCGGTGCACTTCGCCTTCCCGAGCGGCGCCGAGGTCGTGGTCCCGATGCCGGCCGACCAGATGTTCGTCTCGGTGGCGCCGTACCTCACGCGCACGCACCCGTGCGCCACGCACTACATGAGCGGCTGCCAGGGCGAGCTCGTCGGCGCCCCGATCCACGTCCAGGCCGTGCTCGACGACGGCACGGTGGTCGCCGACGAGGTCTTGACGACGGGGGCGAACGGCTTCATCGACCTGTGGCTGCCGCGCGGGCACGCGGTCGACCTGCACCTGAGCGTCGACGGCTACGCGGTGACCGGACGCTTGACCACCTTCAACGACAGCGAGACCTGCATCACCACGCTGCAGCTGGCTGCCGCGCGGTAACCGGAGGTCGCGGCGTCGCCGGCGCGCGCCGGTGACGGGCGCGGCTGTCGGGCGCCAGCACCCCGCCCTCGAGCCGCCGCGGGACCCCGCGTACGGCTAGATTGGGCGCATGACCTCCACCGATCCCGTCGTGCGCCATGGCCTCGCCCGCGCCGAGCACACCCTCGAGGTGCCGATCGACCGCGCCGACCCCCAGGGCGGCACCACGCGCGTCTTCGCCCGCGAGGTGTGGCCCGCCGGGACCGACCGCGCGACGCTCCCCGCGCTGCTCTTCCTCCAGGGCGGCCCAGGCGGCGCCGCGCCGCGCCCCCGCCTCAAGGAGGGTTGGCTGGGCGCGGCCGTCGAGCGCTACCGGGTGGTGCTCCTCGACCAACGCGGCACCGGCCGCAGCGACCCCATCGACGTCGCCGCGCCATGGACCGACGCGGTCGGCACCCCGCTCGACGACGCGGGGCTCGCCGCGCGCCTCACCCATCACCGCGCGGACGCGATCGTCGCCGACGCCGAGGACCTGCGCCGCGCGCTGTTGGGCCCGGACGGGCGCTGGATGCTGCTCGGGCAGTCCTACGGCGGCTTCCTCGCCTTTACGTACTTATCAAATCACCCAGACGCCCTCGAGGGGGTGCTCGTCGCCGGCGGCGTCCCGTCGCTCGACCGGCCCGCCCACGACGTCTACCGGGCCACCTACCGCACGCTGCTCGGCAAGCTGCGCGCGCACGAGCGCCGCTACCCCGGCGACCTCGCGCGTTGGCGCGCCCTGGCCGCGCACCTGGCCGAGGGCCATGCGCCGGCGCCGGCCGGCCGCCGCGCGACGCCGCTGCAGGTGGCCTACCTCGGCAACCTGCTCGGCTCGAGCACCGGCTCCGACGTGCTCCACGAGCTGCTGGAGCGGGCGCTGGTGGGGGAGGGCGCGCGCGCCGCCCTGTCCACGCCCGGCCGCCGCGCGCTCGCGGACGCGCAGCCCTTCGGCGCCAGCCCG
>JARGGE010000303.1 GCA_029210865.1 Trueperaceae bacterium | reverse complement strand
GGATCGCCGGGCTGTCGTGGGCGACGGCTCTGGCGCAAGGGCTGCTGGCCGTGGTGCTGGTCGCATGGCACGCGCGCGTCGAGGCCTGGTCACCGGCGCCGCTCGTGGCCGACCTCGGCCGCATCGCGCTGGCGGCGGCGGTCGCCGGCGTGGCCGCGTGGGCGGTCACGGCGCCGCTGGCGGCCGGCATCGACGCCGGCTGGGTGCGCCATGCGCTCGTCCTGGCGGTCGGCGGCGCTACGCTCGGGGCGACGTACGCGGCGGTCGCCGCCCTGCTGGGGGTGCGCGACGTGCGGGCGCTGCTCGGTCGGCTGCGGCGTCGCTGAGGCGCCGCGCGCGCCGAGGAGGTCGGCTCCATGCCCCATCGCCCGTTGCCCACCGACCTGGAGCTCCGCACGTGCCCCGCGTCCGACCTGCCCGACGAGGCCCTCGAGCCGTTCGCGGCGCTCGCCGCCTCGCTCGCGGCCGTCGCGAACCCCCACGACGCCCCGCCGACGGCCGCGCACCTGCGCGCCGAGATGCGGGGTCTCGTGGCGATGGGGACGCACGTCGCCGACGTCGCCCTGGCCTGGTCGGGCGACCGGGTGGTGGGGTTCCTGGTCGCCGGGGGCCAACGCACGGGGACGAACCGGCACCTGCTGCAGCTCGACCTCGGCATCGCGGTCGACTGGCGCCGCCAGGGGATCGGCCGCGCGCTTCTCCACGAAGCCCTCGCGGTGGCGCGGCGCGACGGGCGGCGGCTCCTCGTCTCGGGCGCGAGCGATCGGGTGCCGGCCGGCGCCGCCTTCGCGCGCGCGGTGGGCGCGCGCGCGGGCCTCGAGTTGCGCGTCAGCGAGCTCGACCTGCATGCGGAGGCGCGCACGCTCTTCGGTCCGTCCGGCACCGTCGCCACGTGGTGCGCGCGCGGCCCGCAGCGCGCACCCGGGTACGACCTGCGCTGGCTCGAGCGGCCGCTCGGGGACGACGCCGTGGCGCACCTGGCCGTCGTCAAGGCCGCGATGAACGCCGCTCCCCACGGCGACCTCGACGTCCAGGACGAGGTGATCACCCCCGAGCGGGTGCGCGCGGAGGAGGCGCTGTACGCGTCGCGTGGCGACGTCGTGTGGACGGTCGTCGCGGTCGAGCGCTCGACCGGCGCGTTCGCCGGGTTCACCCAGGTGGGTTGGCAGGCGCGCAACCCGAGGGTCGTCGAGCAGCACGACACCGCGGTGCTCGAAGCGCACCGCGGGCACGGCCTCGGGCGCTGGCTCAAGGCGACGATGCTCGACCGCGTCCATCGCGAGCGACCCGAGGCGCACGTCGTGCGCACCGGCAACGCCGATACCAACGCGCCGATGCTGGCGATCAACGAGGCGCTCGGCTTCCGCGTCGCGCGGGCGACGACGGTATGGCAGTTGGACGTGGGGGACGCCGCTCCGGCCTGATGGCGCCCGCGCGCGGCCCGGCGCTGGGTGGCCCGTCCGGGGGATCCCTTGACACGGACGGCGTACCCTGGAAGGGTCCGAACGCCCTGGACCTTCGTGTCCTTCGCTCCGTGCCCGCCCCTTGTGCCTAGGAGGGTGATGTGATGCGCCGAAACCATCGACCGCTCGTAGCGTGGATCGTCGTGGGGAGCCTCGCGCTGCTGCTCTTGACCGCGTGCAGCCCCAGCCAGCTCGAGCAGGACCTCACCGCCGCGAACGAACGCCTGACCGCCCAGGTCGCCGAGCTGGGGGCGACCGTCGAGCGGCTCGAAGCCGACGCCGCCGACGCGACCACGACCCTGACCGCCCTCGAGGCCGAGCGCGATGACGCGCGGGCCATGCTCGCAGAGGTCGAGCGGTCGCTCGGTCTGGCCGTGGCCGAGGTCGACGCCGCGAACGCCGAGGCGGAGCGCGTGCGTGAAGAACGCGACGCGGCGCTCGCCGCAGCGCAGGTGGCCGACACCGCGCTCGACACGGCACGCGAAGAGGCCGCTGCGGTCACCGCGGCCCTCGAGGTCGCTCGAGACGAGGCAGCCGCCGAAGCGGCGGCGCTCGGCGACGAGCTGGCCTCGGAGAGTGCGGCGAGCGTGGCGCTTCGCACCGAGCTCGATACGGCGAACGCGGTGGTCGAGCGGTTGCGCGAGCAGCGCAACGAGGCGCTCGCGGGCGCGTGCTCGGCGGCAGCGGAGGCCGAGGAGGCGCTGGGCGTGGCGGAGGCGGAGGCAGCGGCCCTCGAGGCCGAGTTGGCGTCGGCCCGAACGACGATCGATACCCTCCAGGCCGAGGTCGACGCACGGTCCGCCGCGTTGGCCGAGGCCTGGGCCACCTCCGAGGCGGCCATGGCCGAGGTCGTGGCTGCACGCGACGCGCTCGCTGCCGATCTCGCGTCGGTGTCCGCGGAGCGTGATGCGTTGGCTGCGGACCTCGCGTCGGCGACTGCGGAGCGCGATGCGGTGGCTGCGGACCTCGCGTCGGTGACTGTGGAGCGCGATGCGTTGGCTGCGGACCTCGCGTCGGTGTCCGCCGAGCGTGAGGCCATCGCCGCCGATCTCGCTGCGGTGCGCGCCGACCTGGACGCAGCGAACACGAACCTCGCCGAGCGGCGTGCCGACCTCGACGCCGCGAACGCCGACCTCGCCGCGTTGCGCACCGAGCGCGACGCGCTGGTCGCCGACGTGGCGGCGCTCATCGTCGAGCGCGAGGGCCTCACGGAGCGCTTGCGGGTCGCGGAGGCGCAGGGGGCCGAGGTCGTGGCGCAGCTCGAGACCACGGTCGACGCGCTGGGCGACGCCCAGGGTCGTGCGGCGCGGTTGACCGACGAGCTCGAGAGCCTGCTCGAAGAGCAGGAGGGCCTGGAGCAGACCACTCAGGCGCAGCGCGACCAGCTGCAAGCCGTGCGCGAACAGCTCGAGGCCACCCAGAACGAGATCGCGCGGCTGACCGGCGCACGCGGCATCTACACCGTGCAGCCGGGCGACTCGCTCTCGTCGGTGGCGACGTTCTTCTACCGCAACGGCAACCGTTGGCCCGACATCCTCGAGGCCAACGCCAACCTGATCGAATCGCCCGACCTGATCTTCGCGGGGATGGTGCTGATCATCCCCGAGTGACGGGCGTCAGGTCAGGGCGTCCCGTGGACGGCGGGGTCGACGTGAGGACCGTCGCCCCCCGTCCGCGGCAGGTCGACGGTGACGCTCAGCGCGACGACCGCGAGGGCGACCGCCAGCGCGACGAGCGTGCGGCCGATCAGGTCGCGGAAGATGGGCGGCCCGCTCATCCGGCCACCGCCACGCGCGGTCGCGCCACGTCGCCGCTCGCGACGTCGCCCCGCCCGACGTCGGCGGCGAGCGGCGGGCGGAAGGTGCGCAGCCGCAGCGCGTTCGTCAGTACGAAGACGCTCGAGAGCCCCATCGCGCCAGCGGCCACGATCGGCGACAACAGGATGCCGAAGGCGGGGTAGAGGACGCCGGCGGCCACGGGGATGAGCAGCGTGTTGTAGCCGAAGGCCCAGAACAGGTTCTGGCGGATGTTCCTGAGCGTCGCCTTGGAGAGCGCGATCGCGTTGGGGACGTTGCGCAGGTCACCCGACATCAGCACCACGTCGGCCGACTCGATGGCGACGTCGGTGCCGGTGCCGATCGCGAGGCCGACGTCGGCCTGGGCGAGCGCCGGCGCGTCGTTGATGCCATCGCCGACGAAAGCCACCTTGCGCCCGTCGGCCTGCAGGCCGCGGACGGCGTCGGCCTTGCCGTCGGGCAGCACCTCGGCGAGCACCTCGTCGATGCCCAGGCGCGCCGCGATGGCCCGCGCCGTGCGCGCGTCGTCGCCGGTGACCATCGCCACCCGCAGGCCGAGCGCGTGAAGCGCCCGCACCGCGGCGGGGGTCGAGGGCTTGATCGGGTCCTCGACGGCGACGACCGCCATGGCCCGGCCGTCGACCGCCACGTACATGGCGGTCTTGCCGGCGTCCGACAGCCGGTCGACGTCGGCGGCGAGCGCGCTCGTGTCGATGTCGAGGCGGTCGAGGTAGCGGCCC
>JARGGE010000302.1 GCA_029210865.1 Trueperaceae bacterium | reverse complement strand
TGCCCACCGGCACGTGGACGCGGGAGAGCACGAGCGGTCCGGCCGGCCGCAGCTCGACGTCGGCGGCGAGCGCTTCGGCGGCCGCATCGGCAGCCGCCGGCACGGCGCCGAAGACGCTGAACGACGGGGCAGCCGCGGGGGCTTCCTCGGCGGCGGCGTCTGGGCGCGCCAAGGCCGCGAAGGTCGGCGTGCGCACCTGCCCGTCGCGGTCGGCGACGATGGGGCGCTCGTAGCCCTCGATCTGCATGACTAGGTCGACGCCGTTGAAGCCGAGGCCGGTCGCGGCGTCGCGCTGCTCGCCTTCGGTGAAAACGCCGTCGCCGTCGCGATCGGCGTAGACGAGACCGCGGCTGGGGAAGGCGAAGAAGTGCAGCCGGAACCCGGCAGCCTCCGCCGCCGCCTCGTCGACGAAGGCGACCTCCACCGAGTCGACGTCGGACTCGCGGATCAGCGGGAAGCGGAAGGTGGCGTCGACGTTGCGGCGCGACTCGACCAGGTTCTGCGTCGTGGTGGTGAGCTGGGCCGCCTCGACGCGCACGATCGTCGACGCGTAGGGCGCCACCGGCTCGTCGGGCCCGCGCACGCCGTCGCCGTCCAGGTCGCGGAAGACCGTGCCACGACCGCGCTCGACGTTGAACTCCATCGTGAAGTCGTCGGGCACCGCCGTGCCGAGCGAGGCCGCGCCGTACCCGATCGCCGCCACCGCGACGAACGCGACGAGCGGGAACGGCCAGACGCGGCCGACCCGGTCGGCGCGCTTGAGGGTGCGATCGCGCCACACGCCCACGACCACCGCGAGCACGAACGCGGCGACCAGCCAGGGCACCCAGGCGCCGAAGCGGTAGCTCGGGTACAGGAAGGGGAAGGCGAGGCCGACGTTCGAGAGCAGCGCGCCGCCCGGGAGCTCCACCGGGTTGTTGAGCCGCGGCGGGATCGGCAGGAGCACGGCCGAGTACCAGAAAACGATCTGCACCGCCAGCGGGATGTTGCGGAGCAGCTCGATGTAGACGCTGGCGATCGTGCGCACGAGCCAGTTGCTGGCGAGCCGCATGACGCCGGCCAAGACGCCGATGAGCGAGGCGAGCACGACCCCGATCAGCGCGACGCGCAGCGTGTTGAGGAAGCCGATCAACAGGGCGCGCCAGTACGGGTCGCTCACCGCGTACGGGATGGGGGTCTCGGCGATGGGGATCCCGGCGCGCGAGCCCATCCACGAGAAGTCGGCGGGCAGGTTCGCGGTGCGCAACGCGGTGAGCACGTTGCTCACCAGGACGCCCGCTCCGGCGACGAGGACCAGCACGAAGACCACCTGGACGACGGCGCCGATGGTCTTAACGTTGCGCCAGAACGGGATGCGTTCCGGGGCGGTCGGGGACGTCACGGGCGTTCCGTCACGGGGACACCGTCCAGGGGTGGGGCTCGGCCGCGGACGTGGCCGGCGAACGCACGCCAGCGGCGGCGCGCGAAGGATACGGGGCGATCAAGATAGGGCGTACTCGGGCCGCGATCTGCGCGGCCACCGGGAGGTCCGCCAGGGGGCGGCGCTCGCGCCGCCCCCTGCACGAACGGTCGACCTCAGCGGAAGGGGATCCCGTAGAGGATGCCGCCGTCGAGGTACAAGGCGTTCAGGCCACGCGGGATGTCGAAGATCGAGCCCGAACCGAGGTTGCGGTCGTAGATCTCGCCGTAGTTGCCGACCGCCTTGATCGCCTGGTAGAAGGCGTCCGCCGGCAGGCCGATGCCCTCGACGTTCGCCGGGTCGACGCCCAGGAGCCGCTGGACGTCGGGGTTGGGGCTGGCGAGCGCCGCGTCGACGTTCGCCTGGGTGATGCCGAACTCCTCGGCGTTGATCAGCGCGTTCACGGTCCACTTGACGACGTCGAACCAGGGGTCGTCGCCGTGCAGGACCGCTGGCCCGAGGGGCTCCTTGGAGATGGTGACGTCGAGGATCGTGTGGTCGGCGGGGACGCGGAGGCTGGGCTGGTACGAGGCCAGGCCCGACTTGTCCGTCGTCCAGCCGTCGCACTGACCGTCGTCGTAGGCGGCGACGAGCTGGGGCGCCTGCTCGAAGATGACCGGCGTGTACTGGATGTCGAGCGCGGCCATGATGCCGGCGAGGTTCAGCTCGGTCGTCGTGCCCGACTGCACGCAGATGGCCCGGCCCTCGAAGCCGGCGAGGTCGGTGATGCCCGAGTCGCGGCGCACCATGAAGCCCTGGCCGTCGAAGAAGGTCGTGGGCGCGAAGTTGAGGCCCACGGTGGTGTCGCGGCTGCTGGTCCACGTGGTGTTGCGGATGAGCACGTCGACCTCGCCCGACTGGACGGCGGTGAAGCGCTCGCCGGCGGTCAGCGGGCGGTACTCGACGGCGTCGGTGTCGCCGAGGACGGCGGCGGCGATCGCCTTGCAGAAGTCGACGTCGAAGCCGGAGAAGTTGCCGTCGGCGTCGACCACGCCGAAGCCAGGGAGGGTGGCGTTGACGCCACAGCGGAGCGCGCCGCGCTCTTGGATCTCGGCGAGCTTACCTCGGGCCAACGCGGTACTGGCGAGCGCCAGGACGAGAACGAGCAGAACCTGGAGGGTCTTGCGCATGGGTCCACCTTTCGTTGTGGAACTGGTACGAGATGCCCGGGCGGGTACGTTTATGCGGGCCTCGCCAGCATACTCGCCCCAGCGACCGCTGTAAAGGCCCCGGATGTTCGCGTAAACGACGTCGAGGACGCGTTCGTTGTGTGTCCCTTCGAGGTACACGCGCTCGGGTCGGCGCCGTCAAGCCCCTTTGGACGGCAGCCGCCCGGCGGCCGCCTCGACCGCCTCGCGGATGGCGTTGCGAAGCGCGACCGCGACGATCGACTGCCGGACGGTGCCCACGCGGAGCAGGCGGAGCGCCTGCTGCACGGCGTCGACGCTCACCTCGGCGTCGCGGGCGACGCCGCGCCCGGTGCCGAGCCCGAGGATGCGGCCGGTGGCCACATCGACGAAGCGCAGTTCCACCTCGACCGCGACGGTCGTGACGGTCGCGCCGCCGAGGAACCCGGGGACCACCGCGCTCGACCGGTCGATCGAGAGCTCCGTCACCGCGCCCACCAGGATCAGGTCGGCGCCGACGAGGCGACCGACGTTCGCGGCCGTCGCCGGGTCGAAGCGGTCGCTCTGCCCCAGGTCCTGCTCGGCGAGGATCGCCGCGAGGTTGCGCCGCTCGACGAGGTCGAAGCGGTCGAGCTCGAACAGCTCGCGCGTGACGATGTCGCCGATCCCGCTGCCCAGTTCGGTGAAGAGCCGCTCGTCGCGCTCGCGCGCGGGCAGCAGCGTCACGTCGACGCGGGTGGGGTCGGTCTCGACGTCGTACACCGCCACCAGGTAGCGCGCCTGGGCCGCCAGCGGCGGCAACCCGAAGGCGCGCACCTCGAGGCCCGTGGGGCCGGGCTGGGCCGCAGGCGCGCACGCGGCGAGGAGGGCCACGGCCGCGACGAAGGGGAGCGCGAGGCGCCGGAGCGCGGGACGGGACGAACGATGCATGCCCGCATCCTACCGGAGGACCGGTGAGACGAGCGTGGCCGGCCCCGTCGGGGGCCGGCCACGCGCCGAACGGGGGGACGGGCGAGCCTCAGGCCGCGGCCGCCTCCTCCGCGTCGCGCGCTTCGAGCTTCGACTTGATCCGCTTGAGCACGGTGACCTCTTCGAGGGCGCGCTGGTCGAGCACGCTGCGAATGTCCTTGATCTGGCGACCGATGTTGGGGATCACCAGCTGCTCGAGCGCGTTCACCCGGCGGCTGGTCTTCTTGATCTCCTCACCGATGCGGCGCAGGCGCGTCTCGGTGGCGGCGACCCGGACGATCGCCTCGGTCAAGGCGCGGAACTGCGCGGCGGCGTCGAGCGTGCGGGCCCCCGCTTCGACCGGCGAGCTCCCGTTCTCGCCGGCGGGGAAGGTCGGCGCCTCCACGCGGGGCACCTTGACGCCGAAGAGGTTGTCGACGCTGATGGCCACCTCGAGCTCACTCGACTGGG
>JARGGE010000301.1 GCA_029210865.1 Trueperaceae bacterium | reverse complement strand
TGAGGTCGGCCTCGGGGTCGGCCGTGACGTACCAGCCGGCGTAGGCCGGGTCGCCGGCGAGGAAGCCGCGGAACCACGGGTGGCTGGCGGAGGTGTGGTTGATCACCGCGTCGACCATCAGGTCGCGGCGATGCGCGATCGCCGCGACGTCGTCCCAGCTACCGAAGGCTGGGTCGACGCGGTCGTAGTCCGCGACGGCGAAGCCGTCGTCCGACGTCGAGGGGAAGAAGGGCAGCAGGTGCACGGCCGTGGTCGTCGCGGCGAGCGGACCGTCGAGCAGGCGCGCGAGGGTGCGCAGCGGCGCCTCGCCCGGTGCATGCACCTGGTCGGCGTACGTGATGAGCACCGAGGTGTCGGGACCGAGCCGTGCCTCGGGCGGCGTCGGCGGTCCGGGGAAACGGCGTTCGGTCGCCGCCAGGCGCTCGATCAGCCGGGGTGTCCAGGTCTCGGCGTCGGTCTCGCCGTAGAGGCGCGTCAGGTGCGCGCGCACGCGTTCAGCCGCGGCGGCGCTGCGAGGAGCGTCGTCGGTTCGGGTCACGGGGTCACCCCCAGGTCGGCGAGCGTGGCGTCGAGCACGCGCTCCAAGGTAGCGGTTCCGAACCGCGCGCGGGCCACCTCCAGGTTGTGGGCCACGTCGCGCGCGACGCGTTCGGGGTCGTTGAGCAGGGCTGCGACCTCGGCCACGGCCGCGTCGGTCATGGCGCCGTCGACCTCCACGAAGCGCAGGCCGGTGGGGGCGAGATCGCGTGCGTAGACCGGGTAGCGGTTGACCAGGGCGGGCTTGCGGGCGGCGATGGTCTCGAGAAGGGCGTTGCCGAAGCCCTCGTAGAGGCTGGGGTAGGTGACCAGGTCGGCGTGCGGGTAGGCGTCGGCGAAGGCGTAGCGCTTGTCGTCGGGGCCCTCGGCGCGCGCCTCGCCGACGCGGTCGGCGACCATCCGCAGGTCGACGCCGAGCGCGCTCGCGCGCCGCTCCAGGGCGCGCAGGTAGGCGAACCCTTCGTCGCCGGCGGCGTGCGTGATCACCAGCGCGTCGCGGGCGTCACCGAGCCCGTGGAGCAGGTCGATGGCGAGCTCGATGCCCTTGCGCGGCACCACCCGGGTCGGCTGCAGGAACAGCCGGCGCCGCTCGTCGAGCCCGATCGCGGCGCGGAAGTCGGCGTTGAAGGCGTCGCGGACACCGAAGGGCCGGTCGAAGTCCATGACGTTCGGCAGCCAGCGCGCCTCGATGCCCCGGCGCGCGCGCAACTGCTCGGCGGCGGCGGTGTGGATGCACAGGTGCGCGACGTGCGGGGCGTCGTAGGGGAAGACGCGGTCGAGCAGCTGCGGCAGCCGCGGCTGCGCGAAGCGCTCGCGCTCCCACCAGTAGTCGTGCTCGTGCGAGAGCGTCGGGAGCGCGGTCTCGGCGACCAGGTCGGCCAGCGCGAGCGCGAGCGGCAGCTGCATCGGGATCGCCCAAGCGTTCTGCACGACGAGCAGGTCCGGGCGCTCCGCTGCGAGCACGGCGCGCAGCCGATTGAGCAGCACGTCGGCGCGGGCGCGCACGTCGGCGGCCAGGGTCGCGTCGGGCGCGGCCGGGTCGCCCTCGAAGCAGCGCGCGCCCAGCGCCACCGCGACCGGGTCGCGGAAGTGCATATCGGGGACGAGCACGCCGGCGCCGTCGAGCTCGCCGGCGACGTCCACGACCGCCCACCCGCGGCGTCGCAGCGCGCCGGCGAGCTTCGCCGACTCGAGGCTGACGCCGTCGGTGCCGGCGAGCCGGGTGGCGAGGACCAGCGCCTTCATGGGTGCGCGGCGGCGGCCGCGCCGGGCGCGCTCACCCCTTCACCCCGCCGGCCGTGAGCCCGCCGACCAGGTACTTCTCGAACCAGAAGAACAGGATCATGATCGGCACCGTGATGATCATGGCGCCGGCCATCAGGTACTGGCGCGGCACCTCTTGGCTGTCGAGCATGACCATGCCGCGCGGCAGGGTGAAGATCCCGGGGTCGTCCAGGAACATGAAGGCGAACAGGAACTCGTTCCAGGCGATCATGAAGACGTAGAGCCCCACCGAAGCGATCGCCGGCATCGCCAGCGGCAGCGTGATCCGCCAGATCACCTGCGCCCGCGTGCAGCCGTCGATCAGCCCGGCCTCCTCCAGGTCCTTCGGGAGCGTCTGGAAGTAGCTGCGGAGCATGTAGAGGGCCACCGGGATGGTGGTCGCCGGGTAGACGATGAGCAGGCCCGGGAGGGTGTCGCGGAGCCCGAGCTGGGTGAACACCGCGTAGAGCGGGATCACGAGCACGATCGCCGGGAACATGTAGATCAGCAGGATCGAGCGCGCGAGGAAGGTCCGGCCGGGGAAGGCCAGGCGCGTGATCGCGTACGCGCCCAGCACGGCCATGACGAGCGTGACGGTCATGGTGACGAAGGCGACCAGGAAGCTGTTGCCGATGAAGTTGAGGAAGTCGAAGGTGACGAGCACCTCGCGGTAGCCGACGAGCAGCTCGCGCGCGCCCTGGCTCCAGTCGATCGTCAGGTTCGCTGGGTCGCGCAGCATGTCGGCGCGCCCTTTGAGGCTGGCGGAGAGCATGTACCAGAACGGGAACAGGATGATGAGGCCGAAGAAGGCGAAGGCGAAGCCGCGCAGCAGCCGCACCGCGATGGTCTCGAGCAGGTCGCGGCGCAGCCGGCGGAAGTCGATGCCGCGCAGCGCGTAGCGCACCAGATGCCCGGCGAGGCCGAGGAGGAGCAGGGCGAAGCCGACCCCCCAGACGGGGCGGACGGCGTCGAGGCCCAGCGGGCGCAGACCGGTCGCGGCGAGCCAGGCGGCGCCCGCGGCGAGGCCGATCCCCACCGCCAGCCAGGGCGCCGTGTCGGGGCCGGTGCGGAGCGCGCCGACGGCGGCCCCGAGCGCGAGGCCGACGAGCAGTGCCTGGCCGACGGGCAGGGTGGTCGTCAAGCCGCCGACCAACGTGGCCGCCAGCCCCCACAGCACGACCAGCAGCGCGACCGTGAGGGCGCCGACGAGCGCGCCGACGACGATCGAGACGGGCGTGGTGCCGCGCCCGCGCGGCGCGGGGAGGGAGGTCACGCGGACGGTGCTCATTTCTCGGACTCCGGGGCGAAGCGGTAATAGACGAACATGAAGCCGAGCAGGATGACGAACAGGATCATCGCCACCGCCGATCCGGCGCCGATGTCGGCGCGCGCGAAGGCCTCGTCGTAGATCATGACCGGCAGGTTCTTGGTGCCCGCAGCGCCGCCGGTCAGCAGGAAGATGTCCTCGAACTTGTTGATCAGGAACATGAAGCGGAGCAGGAAGAGCACCGCCAGGACGCCGGCCAGGTTGGGCAGCGTAATGAACCAGAACTTCTGGAACGGCCCGGCGCCGTCGACGTCGGCCGCCTCGTACATGTCGATCGGCACCGCCTGCAGGCGGGCGAGGATGAAGAGGAAGGCGAAGGGGAAGTAGTTCCACGAGCTGAAGACGACCACGGTGCCCAGCGCCAGCGGGAAGGCGACCGTCAAGCCCAGGAACTGGAGGTCGAGCGTGCGCTGCCCCAGGAAGTTGACGGGGCCGGCCAGCAGGTCCCAGCGCTGCCCGAGGGCGTTCACGGTGCCGCTGAAGGGGTCGAGGAAGAAGGCCCAGACGAAGGCGACCGCGATGACGGGGGCGACGTAAGGGAACAGGAAGAGGCCACGCAGCAGCCCGCGTCCGCGGAACTCGCCGTTGAGCAGCATCGCCGCGAGCAGGCCGAGTGCGATCGAACCGACGGCGCTGAAGAAGGTGTAGCCGAGCGTGATCCACAGGGAGGGCCAGAAGTCGGAGCCGGTGAGCACCCGGCGGTAGTTGTCGAGCGTGAAGACGAGGTTGGTCAGGACGTTCTCGGCGCGGGCGCGCATGTCGGTGGCGGCCTCGCGCACGTCGGGGGCGCCGGCCGCGAAGTACGCGGCATCGGCCGTGAAGGAGAGCTCCAGGGTCTCGCGGTACCCCGCTTCCCAGTCGCCGAAGCGGCAGCGAAGGAGCGTTGCGGTCT
>JARGGE010000300.1 GCA_029210865.1 Trueperaceae bacterium | reverse complement strand
CGCGCCCACGCGGACGAGGCGTACTGGGGGGCGCCGGTGCCGGGGTTCGGCGACCCGCGCGCGCGGCTGCTGCTCGTCGGCCTCGCCCCCGGCGCCCACGGCTCGAACCGCACGGGCCGCATGTTCACCGGCGACGCCTCCGGCGACTTCCTCTACCCCGCCCTCCACCGGGCGGGCCTCGCCGACCGCCCCACCAGCACCGGGCGCGACGACGGCCTGGCGCTCGACGACGTCTGGATCACCGCGGTGGCGCGCTGCGCCCCACCGGGCAACGAACCGACGCCCGCCGAGCTCGACGCCTGCCGCCCCTGGTTCGCGTACGACGTCGACGGCCTCTCGCGCGTTCGCGCGATCCTGGCGCTCGGACGGATCGCCCACGACGGCGTGCTCAAGCTGTGGCGCGAGCGCGGGCTGCGCACCACGCTGGCGGCCCAGCCGTTCACGCACGGCGCCGTGCACCACCTCGACCCCCTGCCCGGCGCCGCCGCCGCGAACGTGGTGCCCCTGGTCGACAGCTTCCACGTGTCGCGCCAGAACACGAACACCGGGCGGCTGACCGCGGCGATGTTCGGCGCGGCGCTGGGCACGGCGATCGGGCTGGCGCGCGCGTGAGTTTGCCGACCCTGCGCCTCCCGGAGCGGCTCGCCGGACCGCTCGCCGCCGGCCACCCGTGGGTCTACCGCGACCACGTGCCGGGTCGACCGACGCTCCCGGACGGCGCGTGGGTGCGGGTCGAGGCGGGGCGCACCGCCGCCGTGGGCCTCTGGGCCGCCGAGGGCGCCATCGCGGTGCGGACGCTGCGGCGCGCGCCCACCGGCGGTCCGCTCGCGCCGCCCGACCGCGCCTGGGTCGAGGCCGCGGTCGCCCGCGCCCTGGACGCCCGCCGCTCGGTCGCCAGCGCCGACACCGACGCCTACCGCCTGCTCTTCGGCGAGGGCGACGGGCTGCCCGGGATCACCGTCGACCGCTACGGCCGCTTCGCGGTCATCAAGACCTACGCCGACGGGTACCGGCGCGCCGGCAGCGAGGCGCACGCGCTGCTGGCGCTGGTCGTCCGAGCGCTGGCCGGGGCCCTGCGGCTCAAGGGGGTGCTCGCGGCCCCGCAGGACGGCGCGCCGCTCACCGCCCTGCACGGCGAGCTCCCGCCTCCGGAGGTGACGGTGCACGAGCACGGGCTGGCGTTCGTCGCCAACCTGCACGAGGGGCAGAAGACCGGGCTGTTCCTCGACCACCGCGACCACCGCGCCACCGTGCGCGACCTCGCGGCGGGGCGCACCGTCGCCAACCTGTTCGCGTACTCGGGCGCCTTCTCCGTGTACGCCCTCGCCGGCGGCGCGCGCCGCGCCGTCGACGTGGACGTCGCCGCGGCCGCCCTGCGCGACGCCGAGCGCAACGCCGCGGCGAACGCCGGGCGCTACCCCGACGCCGCCACCGACCCGCGTGGACGCCATGCGACGCTCGCGCTCGACCTGCTGACCGACCCCGCCGCGGCGCTGCGCCATCCGGACCTCGCGGGCAGCGACCTGATCGTCCTCGACCCGCCCTCGCTCGCCCGCCACAAGGGACAGCGGCACGCGGCGCTGCGCGCCTACCGGCGGCTGAACGCCGCCGCGATGGCGGCGCTCCCCGACGGCGGGCTGCTCGCGACCGCCTCGTGCACCGCGCAGGTGGCGCCCGAGGCCTTCCGCGGAGCGCTCGCCGAGGCAGCCGCCGAGGCCGGCGTCGACGCGCGCGTGCTGCACGAGTCGGGGCACGCCGCCGACCATCCGGTGCCGCTCGCCTTCCCCGAAGGGCGCTACCTCAAGTTCGTGGTGGTCCGCGTCGACCGCCCGCGCTGACGAGGACCTCGTCGCGACCGCGGCGGTCGTCGGGCGCCAGGCGTTCGTCGAGCCAGGCGAGCACGTCGGTCGCGACCCGCTCGCGCAGCGAGTCGTGGAACAGCTCGTGCATGCCCTCGTCGTAGAGCTGCAACGTGGCGTCGCGATCGGCGAGGGCGCGCTGCAGCTCGCCCGACGCCCCCGGCTGGACGATCCGGTCGTCCTTGCCGTGCACGATCAGGAACGGTACCCGCAGCCGCTCGGCCTCCGCCAGCGCCAAGGCGCCGTGCTTCGCCAGCTCCGACGCCAGGCGCGCCTTGATCGGACCGTGGAAGACGGCGGGGTCCTGCACGTAGGCGGCCACCTCGGTGGCGTCGCGCGACAGGGCCGAGGTGTCGAGGCGCACCGTCGGCAGGTCGGGCACCAGCTCGGCGAGCCGGGCCAGGAGCGTCCGCAGCCAGCCCGGGACGGCCATGCCGTCGCGGAACACGGGGGACGAGAGCACGAGCAGGTCGGGGCGGACGCGCTCGGTCTGCACGGCGCGGGCCGCGACGACGCCGCCCATCGAGTGGCCGAACAGCACGAGCGGCACGTCCGGATGCCAAGCGCGCACCGAGGCCGCCACCAGGCACAGGTCGTCGAGCAGCTGCTCGAAGCGGCGCACCTGCGCTCGCGGGCCCTGGGCGTAGCCGTGCCCGCGCTGGTCGTAGCCGTGCACGGCGTACCCCGCGGCCACCATCCGGGTCGCGAGCTCGTCGTAGCGCCCGACGTGCTCCGCGAAGCCGTGGACGATCAGCAGCGCGGCGCGCGCGTCGGCGTCCTCGTCGGGGAGCCAGGCGCGCGTCGGCAGCCGGACGCCGTCGGCGGCGATCAGGTGGTCGGAGGCGGCGCGCACGCTCAGGCCGCGTCGGTGGCCGCGTCGCCCGCGGCCGCCGACCCCGCGTCGCCCGCGGCCGCTTCGCTCGCGGCCACCTCGTGGAGCTCGTAGGTCGCGTCCTCCATGACCGGGTTCGACAGCACGCGCTCGACGATCCGCGCGAGCTGCGCCTCGACGTCGGCGCGCTCGCCGCTCAGGGTCAGCTCGATGCGCTTGCCGACCCGCAGGTCGCCGACGTTCGCGTGGCCGAGGCGATGCAGGGTCGCCTCGACGGCGCGTCCCTGCGGGTCCAGGATCGCGCGACGGAGCATGACGTTCACGATGGCCCGGTACTCAGGCATCCGCGTCCTCCTCGTCGTGGTCGTGGTGGTGCTCGTGGTCGTGGTGCTCGTGGTCATCCTCCGGGAACTCGAGCGGGACGCCGACGGTCGCTTCGAGGCGGCGGCGCACCTCCTGGTACGCCTCCTCGACGCGGCCGAGGTCGCGCCGGAAGCGGTCCTTGTCGAGCTTCTCCGCGGTCTCGTGGTCCCACAGGCGGCACGTATCGGGGCTGATCTCGTCGGCGAGCACGATGCGCCCGTCGCGGTCGACGCCGAACTCGAGCTTGAAGTCGATCAGGTCGAGCCCGGCGACCGCGAAGCGCGCGGTCAGGTAGTCGTTCACCGTCGCCGCGAGGTCGAAGAGCTCCTCGAGCTCCTCCTCGGTCGCGTGGCCCAGGGCCACGGCGGTGGCGGCGTTCATGGGCGGGTCGCCGAGCGCGTCGGACTTGAGGCAGAACTCGATCACCTTGGGGTCGAGCGGCAGCCCCTCCTCGACGCCGTAGCGCTTGGCGAAGGTGCCGGCGGTGCGGTTGCGGACGATGACCTCGACCGGCACGATGCGCACGTGCGCGACGAGTTGCTCGCGCGGCCCGAGGAGGTCGCGGAAGTGGGTGGGGACGCCGAACGCCTCCAGCTCGCGGTACAGGAGCGCGGTGACCGCGTTGTTCACCTCGCCCTTGCCGACCACGGTGCCGCGCTTCTCGGCGTTGAACGCGGTGGCGTCGTCCTTGTAACGCACGATCACCAGGTGCGGGTCGTCGGTGGCGAAGACCTGCTTGGCCTTCCCCTCGTACAGGAGCTCGAGCGGAGCGGGCGGGGTCACGGCCGGAGGATACGCCACGCCGCGAGGCGGGCCAAGGGCCGCGCGGGCGGTCGCGCCGGCGAGGCCGTCACCGACGGAAGGTCACAGACCGAAGCGGGCGTAGATCGCCTCGACGTGGCGCAGGTACCACGCCGGGTCGAAGGCGTCCGCGAGCACGTCGGGAGCCAGCGTGCAGGCCGGGTCGGCGGCCAGC
>JARGGE010000002.1 GCA_029210865.1 Trueperaceae bacterium | reverse complement strand
CTGCACGATCTCCCCCTCGACGACCGATTCGGCCAGTTCGGGCAGCTTGACGTCTTCGGGCACGGGTCCTCCAAGGGCGCGCCGCGGCGGCGCGCGGCGGGTCGGGTCAGTAGTCGAGCACGCGCTGCACGGCATGCAGGATGCGGTCGGGGCCGGGCAGGTAGGCGCGGTCCTGGGCGTACGGGTACGGCGTGTCGAAGCCGGTGACCCGGACGGGCGGCGCCTCGAGCAGGTCGAGGGCCTCCTCGGCGATCGTCGCCGCCACCTCGCTGGCGAACGAGCCGGTCCGCGGCGCCTCGCTCACGACGACCACGCGGCCGACGCGCGCGACGCGCTCGAGCACCAGGTCCTCGTCCCACGGCAGGAGCGAGCGCAGGTCGATCACCTCGGCCGAGATGCCTTGCTCGGCGAGCGCGTCGGCGGCGCGCAGCGTCTCGCTCATACTGGCGCCGTAGCTGACGAGCACCACGTCGTCGCCCGCGCGCCGCACCACCGCCTGACCGATCGGCACGAGGTGGTCGGGGTCGTCCGGGACCTCCTCCTTGATCGCGCGGTACAAGCGCTTGGGCTCCATGAAGACGACCGGGTCGTCGCCGCGGACCGCGCTCTTCAGCAGGCCCTTCACGTCGTTCGGCGTGGAGGGGTAGACGACCTGCAGGCCCGGCGTGTGGACGAAGTGGGCCTCGGGGTTCTGCGAGTGGTGGTGGCCGCCCGCGACGCCCCCGCCCGCCGGCAGCCGCACGACCATCGGCGCCGTGAAGGCGCCCCCGGAGCGGTAGCGCAGCTTGGCCGCCTGCGAGACGAGCTGATCGAAGCCGGGGAACACGTAGTCGGCGAACTGGATCTCGGCCACGGGGCGCAGCCCGTGGACCGCCATGCCCACCGCGGCCCCGATGATCGCCGCCTCGGCGAGCGGGGTGTCGATCACGCGGTCGGGGCCGAAGCGGTCGAAGAGCCCTTCGGTGGCCAGGAAGACGCCGCCGCGCTTGCCCACGTCCTCGCCCAGCACCACCACGCGCTCGTCGCGCGCCATCTCCTCGGCGAGCGTGCGGGCGACGGTCTGGACGATCGTCTGGACGGCCATCAACGAGCGGGCTCCTCGAGGTCGCGCTGCGCGGCCAGCGCGGCGCGCTGCTTGCGCAACTGCAGGCTGGGGCTGGCGAGCACGTCGTCGAACATCCAGCCCAGGGGGACCGGTCCGGCCGCCTCGACCGCGCGCACCGCGGCGTCGAGCTCGGCCTTGAGCTCGGCGGCGAGCGCCGCCTCGGCGGCGTCGTCCCACAGCCCACGCCCCTCGAGGAAGCGGCGCATCCGGCCGATCGGGTCGCGGCGCCGCCAGGCCGCCACCTCGTCGGCGGGGCGGTAGCGGGCGTCGTCGTCGGCGTTCGAGTGCGCGCCGTAGCGGTAGACGAAGGCCTCGACGAGCGAGGGGCCGAGCCCGTCGCGGGCGGCTTCCACCGCCTGGCGGGTGACGAAGTAGCACGCGAGCGCGTCCATGCCGTCGACGCGGTACCCGGGCATGCCGTAGGCGTGCGCCTTGGTGGCGACGTCGACGCTGCCCGACTGGTGCCGGAAGGCGACGCTGATGGCGTAGCCGTTGTTCTCGCAGAAGAACACCACGGGCGCCCCTTGCGCGCCAGCGAGGTTGAGCGCGGCGTGCCAGTCGCCCTCGCTGGTGGCGCCGTCGCCAAAGGTGCAGAGGGTGACGTCGCCCTGCCCGGCGAGCTTCTGGGCGATGGCGGTGCCGACCGCGGGCGGCACGTGGCTGGCGATCGGCGAGGCGACCGTGAAGAGGTTGAGGGCGGCGCTGCCGGGGTGGGCGGGCATCTGGCGGCCACGGGCGGGGTCGGCGCGGGTGGCCATCTGCTGAGCGATCGCCTCGGCCAGCGGCCAGCCGACGGCGAGCGCCAGCGGCAGGTCGCGGTAGTACGGGTAGAGCCAGTCGCGGCCGGGCTCGATGGCGCGCGCCATGCCCACCTGCGCGCCTTCGTGGCCGGCGGCGGACGCGACGAAGCTGACCTTGCCCTGGCGCTGCAGGGTGGAGAGGCGCTCGTCGAGGCGACGGGCGCGCACGAGGTCGCGGTACATGCCGCGGACGAAGTCGTCGTCGAGGTTGTAGGCGAACGGGGCGATCCACTGCCCCGCTTCGTCGATCACGCGGACGGGCGCCTCGGCGAACGGCTCGAACCGCTGGGTCTTTCCGATCACGTCGGACCTCCTCTCGCGGCGCATCGGGTCGCGGCGTACCCGGCGACGCCGACGCGTGGGCTTCGGTGCGCCCGGCGACGTCGCGCCGGATCGGACGCTGGGCGGCGGGGAACGCGGGCATCTTAGCACCCGGCCCCACGCGCCCCGTCGCGCGCACGGACCGCGACGGGAACGCCACGTCGGCGCGCGGTAGACTGGTGCATGGCACGGTCGGATCGCTTCGCCTACCTCCTCATCGGCCTCGGGGCAATCGCGCTCCTCGCGCGCCTCAGCGACGGCGCCGGCTGGCTGTGGCTGGGGCTCGTCGCAGCGGCGCTGCTCGCCGCGTACGTCCAGCAGCGCACCTACGGCTTCCTGGTGGTGGGTTCGATCCTCGCCGGGACCTCGGTCGGGCTGCTCCTGCAGGCCGCTTTCCCCCGTTGCGACGGCGTCTTCCTGATCTCGCTCGGCGTCGGCCTCATCGCGATCGACCGCGTCGAGGCGCGAGCGCCGCGCTGGCCCTGGGGTCTGGGCCTCACCCTCGTGATCATCGGCATCGTGAGCGGGCTGATGTCGTCCGGGCTCCTAGCGTCGACCTGGTTCGCGCTGCTCCTGATCGTCGCCGGCGCGCTGCTGCTGTGGCGGCGCCGCGAGGCGGCGGCCTTCCCGCCGGCGGTGCGCGACGGCCCCGGCCCGCAGACCCCCGCGGCGCCGCCGGTCGTGGCCCGGTCCGAGGCGCCCGCGGCCCCCGCCGCACCCGAGGCCCCCGCAGCACCGACCGCGACCGACGCCTCGAACGCGGACGCGCCCGCCGACGAGGACGAGCCACCCCGCGACGGCGCCTGAGGGTACCGC
Organism: Trueperaceae bacterium; assembly: GCA_029210865.1. Taxonomy (GTDB): domain Bacteria; phylum Deinococcota; class Deinococci; order Deinococcales; family Trueperaceae; genus JAABTL01. Next base: position 22,398 of record JARGGE010000002.1, on the reverse strand, counting down.
CCGACCCGGCGGACGCGAGCGCGGCGCCCGCCGTCAACGGGCGTACGGTCGCGGTCACCCCCACGCGGTATATTGGACTCCGTTCAACGGGCGAGACCCGGACGGCGCGACCCCCGAGCTCGGGCCGCCGCGACCGTCCATCACCGCCACACCCTGTTCTCGGGTCGGACCCGGCCAGCGGCCGCGGCGCCGTCCCGGTCCCCCCGGAGGCGCCATGGACGAGACCATCTACCGCGGCTTGAACGGTGTCAACGTCGACACCTCCCAGATCTGCTTCATCGATGGCGACAAAGGCGAGCTGATCTACCGCGGGTACGACATCCGCGAGCTCACCGAGGCCAGCTACGAGGAGGTCGTCCACCTGCTCTGGAACGGCGACCTGCCGACGCGCGCCGAGCTCGAGGCGCTCCGCGCCGAGGCCCAAGAGGACGTCGTGCTGCCCGACGGCGTGGTCGACCTGCTCCGCTGCATGCCCGCCGGCGCCGGCCCGATGCACGCGCTGCGCACCGCCGTGTCGGCGCTCGCCGCGTTCGACCCGAACCCCGACGGCGTCGACCACGAGAACGTGCGCCGCATCGGCACCGCGCTGCTCGCGCGCATGCCCGTGCTCGTCGGGACGCTGCAGCGGCTGCGCGAGGGCAAGGAGCCGGTCGTCCCGAACCCCGACCTCTCGATCGCCGGCAACTTCCTCTACACCCTCACGGGCGAGGAGCCCAGCGAAGCCGCCACCAAGGTCATGGACGTCGCGCTGGTGCTGCACGCCGAGCATGGGTCGAACGCCAGCACCTTCGTCGCCCGCTCCACCGCCTCGACGCTCACCGACGTCTACAGCGCGATCACCGCCGGCATCGCGTCGCTCAAGGGACCGCTCCACGGCGGCGCCAACACCGGCGTCATGAACGCGCTCGAGGAGATCGGCAGCGTCGAGAACGTCGAGCGCTACGTCCTCGACACGCTCGCCAAGCCGAACGGCCGCATCATGGGCTTCGGCCACCGGGTCTACAAGGTCCGCGACCCGCGCGCCAACATCCTCGAGCACGTGGCCGAGCGGCTCGCCAGGGAGTCCGGCGAGTCCAAGTGGTTCGAGATGTCGCTCGAGATGGAGCGCGTCATGGACCGCGAGATGGCCAAGAAGGGGCGCGAGGTCAAGCCGAACGTCGACTTCTTCAGCGCCAGCGTCTACCGGATGCTCGGCTTCCCGGCCGACATGTACACGCCGATCTTCGCCGTCGCGCGCATCTCGGGCTGGATGGCGCACCTGTTCGAGCAGTACGCCGACAACCGGCTCGTGCGACCGCGGCTCGTGTACGAGGGGCCGCGCGGCAAGACCTTCGCCCCCGTCGACCAGCGCGCCTGACGCGCTGCGGCGACCCGGTCGCCATCGCGTCGAACGGCCGGTGCCCCGTCGGGGGCACCGGCCGTTCCCATCGCGTCGTGCGCGCGCGGCGCGCCGGACGTCAACCGTCCCAGCGCACCGCCCCGTAGGTGTCCTCGCGGTCGGGGCTGGTCGAGAACATCCAGACCGGCACGCCCACCGCCTCCTCGATCAGCGCCAGGTAGTCGAGCACCGGCTTGGGCAGCGCGTCGCGCGAGCCCAGGCCGTGCAGGTCGCCCCAGCCCGGCAGCGAGCGGTAGACCGGCGCCCCGTGAACGTCGACGTCGACGCACACGCGCACCTCGTCCATGCCCGACAGGACGTCGAGCTTGGTGATGACCAGGCCGTCGAAGCCGTTGATCTCGGCGGCGTAGCGCAGCTGCGGCAGGTCGAGCCATCCCACCCGGCGCGCGCGGCCGGTGGTGGTGCCGAACTCGTCCCACTGGTTCGCGCCCGTGCCGCGCAGCCGGTCGGCCAGCTCCCCGTCGAGCTCGGTGCGGAAGGGGCCGTGGCCCACGCGCGTGGTGAAGGCCTTGACCACGCCCACCACGCCGTCGAGCGCCTTGTGGCTCACGCCCGCGCCCACCAGGATACCGCCCACCGTGGGGTGCGAGCTGGTGACGAAGGGGTAGGTGCCGTAGGAGAGGTCGAGCATCGTCCCCTGACCGCCCTCGAAGAGCACCCGCGCCCCCTGCGCGAGCCGCTCGCGCACGAGCGCGCCGGTGTCGGTCACGAGCGGCGCCACGTAGGCGCGCACGTCCTCGAGCGCCGCCATCGCCACGTCGACCGAGGTCCAGCCGACCCGCGCGGTCGAGTTCGGCTTGCCATCGATCAGGCGGCCGAGCCGCTCGCGCAGCAGCGCCTCGTCGAGGAGGTCGCCGAAGCGCAGGCCCAGGCGCCGCGCCTTGTCGGAGTAGCAGGGGCCGATGCCCCGCCCGGTGGTGCCCACGAAGCCGCCGCCCTCGTCGTTCTTCTTGTGGTGCGGCAGCACCAGGTGCGCCTCGCGCGAGACGAGCACCGTGCCCGGGTCGCGCCGCGCCCGCAGCCCCTCGAGCTCCTCGCGCAGGCCCCAAGGGTCGATGACCATGCCGCCGCCCAGGACCGACGTGGGCCGGTCGTGGAGCGTGCCACACGGCAGGTGGTGGAGCTTGAAGACGTCCTGGCCGACGACGACCGTGTGGCCGGCGTTGGCCCCACCCGAGTAGCGCACGACGACGTCCGCCTCGGTGGCGAGCGCGTCGACGACCTTCCCTTTCCCTTCGTCGCCCCACTGGGCGCCGATGATGGCGATGCCGGGCATGCGGTCCTCCTCGCTGGGCGCGTCGCGCTCTGCGGTGCGCGTCCGCCGCGCGGCGCAGTATCGCACGGTCGGGCTAGCATTCGGTCATGCCCTCCCCCAACGGCGTCGCCCCCCTGCCACCGGTCGCCGTCGCCGACCGCGGCGCCGCCCGGCTCGCCGCCGGTCACCCCTGGGTCTACCGCTCCGACGTCCTGGCGCCCCCGGCGCGCGCTGGGTTCGCCCCGGTCGTCGACCGCCGCGGCCGGCCGCTCGGGTGGGCGGCGGTCCACCCGACCTCGCAGATCGCGGTGCGGTGGGTCCACGCGGGCGACGCGCCCGTGGACGCGGCGCTGCTGCTCGCCCGGCTCGACGCCGCCCTCGAGCGCCGTGCGGCGCTCGCGCGCGACCCGGACGCCGCGATGGACGGCGTCACCGGCACCCGCCTGGTCCACGCCGAGGCCGACGGCCTCCCGGGCCTGGTCGTCGACCGGCTCGGCCCGGTGCTCGTGGTGCAGAGCGGCTGCGCGGCGATCGAGCCGCACCTGCCGGCGCTGGTCGCGCGGCTGGTGGCGCGGCTCGCGCCCGAAGGCGTCCTCGGCCGGTTCGACGCCAAGGCGCGCGCGCTGGAGGGGCTTCCCACCGACGTCGCCGTGCTGCACGGACAGGTCGCGGACACCGTGGAGGTCCACGACGGCCTCCTCACCTGGAGCGTCGACCCGCGCGCCGGTCAGAAGACCGGCGCCTTCCTCGACCAGCGCCTCAACCACCGCCGGTTCGCGTCCGCGGCCCGGACCTACGCGGGGTCGGGCTTCCGCGCGCTCGACGCCTTCGCGTACCACGGCGGCTTCGGTCTCCACCTGCTGCGCGCGGGCGCGGCCACCGTCGAGCTGGTCGACGCCTCGGCGGCGGCGCTCGCGGCCGCCCGCACGGCCGCGGCCCGCAACGGGCTGCCCGAGCCCGCCTGCGTTCGCGCCGACGCCTTCGAGCGGCTCCGCGCCCTCGACCGGGCGGGCGCGCGCTTCGAGGCGATCAGCGTCGACCCACCCGCGCTCGCGAAGCGCGCGAAGGACCTGCCGCGCGCGATGGCCGGCTACAAGGAGCTCAACCTGCGCGCCCTGCGCCTGCTCGCGCCCGGCGGGGTGCTGGGCACGTCCTCGTGCAGCGCGCACCTGCAGGAGGCCGAGTTCCTGAACGTCCTCGCCGACGCCGCCGCCGACGCCACCGCCCAGGGCGGGCGCACCGTCCACGTGCTGGGCCGCTGGGGCGCCGCCCCCGACCACCCCGAACGCCTCGGCTTCCCTGAGAGCCGCTACCTCAAGTTCGTGCTGCTGCGGGCGGTCGACTGACGGGTCGGCCCCACGGGGCGCGCCGGCCGTAGACTGCGCCCACCATGCCCAGCAGCCCGCGCCCGCTCGTCCTGATCAGCACCAGCACCAACGTCCTCAACCTCGGCTTGCGCCGCGTCGACATGTATTCCGGCAAGAACTACGCCGACGCGGTGCTCGCCGAGGGGGGCCTTCCGGCCTACGTCACCAACCACGCGCCCGCGGCGGCCGCCGACTTCGTCGCCCGCGCCGACGGCCTGGTGCTCTCGGGCGGGCCCGACGTCGACCCGTACCGCTACGGCCAGGTGCCGCACCCCGACCTGGGCGCCGTCGACCCCGAGCGCGACGCCTTCGAGCTCGCGCTCTACCAGGCCGCGCGCGACCGGGGGAAGCCGGTGTTCGGCGTCTGCCGCGGCGTCCAGGTGATCAACGTCGCCGAGGGCGGCACCCTGCACCAGCACCTGCCCGCCCTTGGCGGGCCGCTCCAGCACTCGCAGCGCGACCCGGGTGGCCGACCGCACCACCAGGTGGCGCTGACCGAGGGCTCGGCGATCCACGCGGCCTTCGGCGCCGGCGAGGCGCTCGTGAACACCTACCACCACCAGGGGCTCGACCGCCTGGGCGCGGGTCTGCGCGCCACCGCCCACGCCGAAGACGGGCTCGTGGAGGCGGTGGAGGGCACCTCCGGGGCGTGGCTGCTGGGCGTGCAGTGGCACCCGGAGATGAGCTACCACCTGGGGGCGGAGCACCACGCGCCGTTCCACGCCTTCCTCGAGGCTTGCCGCGCGGCGCTCGCGCAAGGGTAGACTCCACGGCATGCGCCACTCGCCGCGCCCCTCGCGGCCCTCGCACCCGTCCACCGCGACCGCTCTCCGGACCCCGTCCGGTGCGGACGCCGCGGACGCCTGCACCGCCGGCGCCGGACGAGGAGGTGACGACGTGGACGATGGCTATGGCTATCGACGTCCCCCAACCGCCACCCCCCTCGTGACCGCGCGCGGCTGAGCGCCGGTCCTTCCGGACCCCGGCCCGCGCCGCGTCCGCTGGGCCCCAGGCCCGCTTCCCAAGGAGTCCCCCATGGTCGTCGTCATGCAGAAGGGCGCCGCGCCCGAGCAGCGCGAGCGCGTCCTGGCCGAGATCAAGGCGCTCGGCTTCACCCCCCACGTCAGCGACGGCGAGTCGCGCAGCCTGATCGGCGCCATCGGCCCGGCCCCCACTGAGGAGGTGCGCGAGCACCTGCGCGCGCTGCCCGGCGTCGAGACGGTCGTGCGCATCACCAAGCCCTTCAAGCTCGCCTCGCGCGAGTTCCGCCACGACGACTCCGCGGTGCACATCGGCGGCGTGGCGACCGGCCAGGGGCGCTTCGTGGTCGCCGCCGGCCCCTGCGGGGTCGAGTCGCGCGAGCAGCTGCAGGCCGCGGCCGCGATCGCCCAGCGCCACGGCGCCCACGTGCTGCGCGGCGGCGCCTTCAAGCCGCGCACCAGCCCCTACTCGTTCCAGGGTTTGGGCGAGGAGGGCCTGGCGCTGCTCGCCGAGGCGCGCGCGGCGACCGGCATGCCGATCGTCACCGAAGTGACGGCGCCGGAGCTGGTCGAGACGGTCGCCGCCACCGCGGACATGCTGCAGATCGGCGCGCGCAACTCGCAGAACTTCGCGCTGCTCGCCGAGGCCGGCAAGAGCGGCAAGCCGGTGCTCTTCAAGCGCGGCCTCAGTACCTCGATCAGCGAGTTCCTGCAGGCGGCCGAGTACGTGCTGTCGCAGGGGAACCCGAACGTGGTCCTGTGCGAGCGCGGCATCCGCACCTTCGAGACGAGCACCCGCTTCACCCTCGACATCTCGGCGGTGCCGGTCCTCAAGGAGCTCACTCACCTGCCGGTGTGGGTCGACCCGAGCCACGCCGCCGGGCGCCGCCCGCTGGTGCCGGCGCTGGCGCTGGCCGCCGCCGCGGCGGGCGCCGACGGCATCATCGTCGAGGTGCACGCGAAGCCCGAGGAAGCCAAGTCCGACGCCGCCCAGCAGCTCGACGACGGCGAGTTCGCCGCGCTGATGGCGCAGCTGCGCGGCGTCGTGGCCGCCGTCGGCAAGGCGCTCTGAGGTCCGACCGGTGACCGCGCCCGACCCCACGGCCCGGCCCGCGCCGCTCGTCGGCACGGTGGTGCTGGCCGGCGTAGGCCTGATCGGCGGGTCGGTAGGGTTGGGGCTGCAGCAGCGCTTCCTGGCGAGGCGCGTGATCGGCCTCGACCGCGACCCGGCGGTGCTCGAGGCCGCCCGCGGGCTCGGCGTCATCGACGAGGCGCGGCTCGACGCCGGCCCTTGGCTGGCCGAGGTCGACCTGGTGGTGCTCGCCACGCCGACCCGCACCCTCGAGCGCCTCGCCGGCGAGGTCGCCCCCTTCTTGCGCCCGGACGCGGTCGTCACCGACGTCGGCAGCGCCAAGGCCGACGTGGTCGCGGCGCTGACCCCCCGGCTGCGCTTCGTCGGCGGCCACCCGATGGCGGGCTCCGAGCGCGTCGGCGTGCTGCACGCCGACGCCTCGCTCCTCGAGAACGCCGTGTGGGTGCTCACCCCCACCGAGGGCACCGACCCGGCGGCCCTGGCCGTGGTGACGGAGCTCGTGTGGGCGCTCGGCGCGCTGCCGATCGAGGTCGCCCCCGAGCTCCACGACCGCCTCGTGGCGACCGTCAGCCACGTACCCTACTTGGCGTCGGTGGCGCTGACGCAGCTGGTCGCCGAGGCCGACGAGCGCGAGCTCTTGATGCTCCTCGCCGCCGGCGGCTTCCGCGACCTCACCCGGGTGGCCTCGGGCAGCCCGCGGATGAGCCGCGACATGGTCGTGGCCAACCGCGCGGCGGTCCGCGAGGCGATCGCGCGCTTCGGCCGCGCGCTCACCGCGCTGGCCGAGCGCCTGGACGACCCCGACGCCCTGCTCGACGCCGCCGAGGACGCCAAGCGCACGCGCGACGCGCTGCCGGTGGTGCGGCGGACGCTCATGCCCGCCCGCCACGAGTTCGTCATCGCGGTCCCCGATCGCCCCGGCGAGCTCGCACGCATCGCCAAGGCGCTCGGCGACGCGGACGTCAACGTCAAGGACATCGAGGTGCTCGGCATCCGCGAGAGCGGCGGCGCCATCCGGCTGGCCTTCGAGACGGACGACGAGCGCCACCGCGGCGCCGAGGCGCTGCGCGCCGCCGGCTACGAGGCCCGCGGACGGGGCGAGCCGAACGGCGGTTGAGCGCCGTGCCCCAGCGCCCTCCCCACGACGCCCTGTTCGACCTCGCGCTGGCGCGCGCCGAGGCCTACCTGGCGCGTGCCCGTCCGCCCGCCGACGCCAGCCCGGAGGCGATCCGGCGGGCGCTGGAACCCTGGGCGCTGCGCACGCGCTTCGCGTCGCGGGTCGACCTGGACGCCTTGGCGCGGGCGGTCGCTGATCGGGCCTCCAGGTGCAGCCGGCCCAAGTAGATGGAAGCGGTTCACGCAAAGCAACCTTGCTTGCACTCAATGGAGAGCCGCTCACTGCCCGTTGTGCACCCGTCACTGGCTTTCATGCAACACCGCAATTCTCACCGACATGAACCGGTACCGTTTCGACTTTGGTGTCACGGACCTGACAGTCGTCACGCTTCCCACGTACCGTTCCAAATACAGACCTGCCAGCCAAGAGTTGGCACGACGAGGCCCCGGGCGCGGACCCAATGCGCGTCGTCGCCACGCTTCAGCGCCCGCAGTATTCCCTGAAGGCTACGTTACGCACACTCCCCTATCGCCGAAGGCAATTAGCGTTCGCGGCGAGTTCGCTGGCCCAGCGAACTACGGCCGTGCTTGCTCAAATACCTTGCGTTGCACAGGTGGCTTGCGGAGAGGTGACGTCAGCCGATCGATCCAAACGCCGTCACGCCGGAACCTCTTGGCACGCTTCATCCTGGGGTGCACTCCGCGATGGAGAGGAAGTCCTAGCCACTATCACATAATGGGAACTCGACGGAACTTCGCATCAAGGTGGCGGATTATCTCGTCGATTGACTCGTTTCCCGCACCTCGGTCGCCAGCGGCACTTGAAGCGAGCCGCGTCACACCATCGGCAACAGTAGCTGAGAACGTAAGAGAGACACGACCGCCACCAACAAAGAAGGTGAAGCCAGCGGTTGTCTCGGCCTGAAGCGTCACGAAACGGTCGCCGATCGATGTAATGCTGTAGAAGTTGTATGCACTTCCCGGAGGCCGCAGCGATACACCGAATGCGGCGATCTCACCAATCAACTCGTCCGGAGCCGCCTCATATGCGACGATTCCACGGCCAGCTGCAGGCGCGCAGGCTGCCACAACCAGCGAGATTGTCGCGAAAGCAAGTAGAGCGCGTGCCCTTTGGTAACGATTCATTAGTACCTCCAGGAATCACTCTATACAGATCCGACTGGGGCTACAGGGACAGTTGACCAACCGGTGATAAGGCTCAACAGCATTCATCCACTTCCAGATGCCGCATTGCCCATAAGCGACGAAGACAAAAACTACGACGTTCGCGGCTGCAACACTTCGGCAAGTGTGCGCCCACAGTGGGGCGTGGATTACAGCTACGGTGACGATTGTATCGACGTGCAGTACCACTCAACGAGTAGCCTCCGTACTGGAGGTACACGTCCATGAATGTTGGAAACTATCGGTGGGCTCGCGTCCTGCAACTGACGATCGTGAGCTTAGCCGTCGCCGCACTCTCAGGCTGCAGTGCGGGCTTCCTTAACGCTGATCTGTCTGGGACTTGGCAAGTCACAGTTACGAACCAGGCAAACGACAACTTCACGGGTACGCTTGAGATGCGCATCAATCAGTCAGGGAGTGCTCTGGCCGGTAGCGTCTACGCTCTCGGGGTCTATTCGGGGACATTGTCCGGCGAGGTGGTGCTCAACTCGTTCTCGTTCCGACAGCATGTCAGTCCAAGCCTTGGCGGCGGCTACATTGATTTCGAAGGCACTGCCACGGGCAACACGCTCTCTGGCTGGTACAGCGCCAGCGGCGGTGGGTACGGCCCCGTGTCGGGCTTCAGATCCTCGGGGACGTCTAGTCTCGAGACACCCGGAACAGGCATGTCCTCGGCTGCCCTTCTGGATCGGATTCGTTAATCCGAGCTCACTCAGTTCATGGAACTTGGCGCACGCCCTTTGTCGGCCACCTCCGACAAATGGCTCGGTATTAACTGCAGGCGCCAGGTACGGAGCGACTACGGATTGTGGTTCGGGACCTCGTACCCGAGCTAGCAATGATGCGGCGCGAGTACTACAAGAGCAATTGCCTCGATGCAGCCTTCGCAACACCGCCACAATCGCTCCTGGGCTTCACGAACACGTTGTCCAGCGTCGGCCGTTTCCAGAGTGGAGTGTTGTGGCTGCGATGGAATCTACCGGTGCCCCTCGGCCAACGCCGCCAAGGCGTCGCGCACGCGGTCGCCGTGAGCGGCCAGGGCGGCGCGGGCGCGCGCGGCGTCGACGCCGCCCTTCGCGACCACCACGGCGACCCGCACGTCGTGGTCCGCGGCCGCGAGCGCCGCCGCCGCGGTGGCCTCGTCGACCGCCGCCGCTCGCGCCACCATGGCCACCGCACGCCGGCGCAGCTTGGCGTTCGCGGGCTTCATCCCCACCATCAGGTTGCCGTAGGCGCCACCCAGCCGGACGAGCACCGCGGTCGAGAGCAGGTTCAGCGCCGCCTTCTGCGCAGTGCCAGCGGCGAGCCGCGTCGAGCCGGCCAGCACCTCCGGGCCGGTGTCGAGCGCGATCGGCGCCTCGGCGGCCGCGAGGAGCGGCCCCTCGGCGACGTTCGCGATGCCCACCGTGAAGGCCCCCGCCGCGCGGGCCGCGCGCACCGCCGCGACCGTGTAGGGGGTCCCGCCGCTCGCGGCGATCCCGATGAAGGCGTCGGCCGGGCCGACGGCCGCCTCGGCCACGCGCCGCACGGCGTCCTCCTCGTCGTCCTCGGCCCCCTCCTTGGCCGTGGTGCCGGCGGCCGCGCCGCCCGCCATGAGCACGACGGTCCGCTCGAAGCCGAAGGTGGGTGGGAGCTCGGCCGCGTCCAAGACCGCCAGACGCCCCGAGGTGCCGGCGCCGGCGTACACCAGGCGCCCCCCCGCCGCCAGCCGCCCCTCGATGCCGGCGGCGGCGGCCTCGAGCTGCGGCAGCGCGGCGGCGAGCACCTCGATGGCGCGCCGCTGGCCGTCCACCAGCGCCTCGAGGCTGCGCGCCAGCGGCCAGGTGTCGAGGTCGGCGAAGGACTCGTCGACCCGCTCCGTCCCGGGGATCGCGGCCGTGGTGCGGGGGTCGGGAGCGTCGTTCACGTGGGAACCTCCGCGCGCTGGTAGGCGCGCCAGACGAAGGCGCCGAGGCGCCCGTAGAAGCGGGTGAGGTCGGTCCAGTCGATGACGACCGCGTCGGCGCCGCGGTCCTGCTGCCAGCGCGCGGCGGCCGCGACCAGCGCGAGCCCGAGCCCGCTGCCGCGCGCCTCGGGTGCGAGCCCGAGCGGCCCGAGCCCGGCGACGCGTCCGGACAGCCCGCCCGTCCACGCGAGGCCGCCGGCCAGGACGGGGTCGTCGGGGCGCGCCGCGACGCAGAAGCCGAGCGCCTCCCCGTCGCGCCGCCAGGTGAGCACGGCGGTCCCGGTGTCGGCGTACCGCTGCACCTCGTCGGTCCAGCGCCCCGGGAAGGCGCGCGCGACGAAAGCGATGGCCTCGTCGGGGGCGTCGTCGACCAGGGCGACGCCCGGCGGCAGCGGCGACCCCGGCACCGGGACGCGCAGGTCGAGCAGCAGGTCGGCCTCGAAGGCCCCGCGCACCGCGCCGCGGGCGCGCAGGAAGCGCCACGTCACCGATGGCGCCGCGACCGGCACCCCCGGCAGCAGGCGTTCGGGCTCGGCACCCAGGCGGACGCGGGTGCGGCCGCGCGCTCGGAGCGCGGCGAGCGCGGCGTCCCACAGCGCGCCCCCGACGCCGGTGCGCTGCGCGGCCGGGTGCACGGCGAGGAGCGCGACGTGGCCCACGTCGGCGGGTGCCCACGGGCGGCGCGGGGCGCGCGCCAGGGCGAAGCCCACCAGGTGGCTATCGCGCTCGGCCGCCCATGCGAGCTCGGGGTCGGCGTCGGGCGAGCGCCACCAGGCCTCCCAGGCGCGCCGCGCCAGCGGGTGCGCGGCCGCGAAGGTCGCGTCCCACACGGCGGCGGCCTCGGGGTGGCGGACCGGGTCCAGGGGACGCAGCGCGATGGGCGCCGCCGCCGCGACGCCCGCGCGGTCGGGCCCGCTCATCCGCGGTCGGGGGCGCGCAGGTCGAGCGCGATCCGGTACCGGTCGGTGCGGTACGCCGAGCGCACGAACTCGAAGGGCGCGTCGTCGGGGTCGAAGGTGGTCCGCTCCAGCGCGAGCACCGGGTCGTGCGCGCAGATCTCGAGCAGCAGCCGCTCGCGCCGGGTCGGCAGGCGCGCGCCGATCGTCTGGCGGGCGCGCTGCGGGACCACGCCGAAGCGCAGCTCGAGGGCGCGGTAGAGGCTGCCGTGGCGCTCGAGCTCGTCGGCCGTCAGCGCGGCCAGCGATGGGCGCAGGTAGGCGTGCTGGAGCGAGAGCGGCGCGTCGTCGGCGGTGCGCAGCCGCGCGATCCGGAGGACGGCGTCGCCGACGCGGCAGCGCAGCGCCTCGGCGACCTCCGCCTCGGCGGCGACGCTGCCGATCTCGAGCAGGCGCGAGCCCGGGCGGAAGCCGAGGTGACGCGCCTCGTCGGTGAAGCCGGTGACGCGGTCGATCGTCTGCTCGAGCCGGCGCGCGCGGACGTACGTGCCCGACCCGTGGCGCGGCTCGACGAGCTCGTCCTGCTCGAGCTCGTGGAAGGCCCGCCGCACGGTCATGCGCGAGAGCCCGAGGCCGGCGGCCAGGTCGCGCTCGCTCGGCAAGGCGTGCCCCGAGGGCAGCGCTCCGCGACCGATCGCGTCGGCGATCTGGTCCCGCAGCTGTAGGTAGGCCGGCGTCGGCAGGCGCTTGTCGACCCGCAACCACGGCAGTGCGGCGTGGTCGGTGGGTTCGACGGACGGCGTCGTGGGCATCGCTCTCCTCGGCGGGACACGGTTCGGGTCCACGCGACGGACGGGTAGCCCGAGTGTACCACCCCTGCACCAGTGACGCCACCACCGCTCGGGCGCGTCGAGGACCTCGAACCCCGCCTGGGAGCGGCGTCGAGCGGTTGACGACGCCGAATCCCCGTCGATGAAGAAAGCGTCGTCGCGGCTGCGCTAGACGGTGGTCTCCAAGTGGACTATCCTGAAACGGTCACCACATCGTTTCAGGAGGTACCGCATGTTCCGACGTCCGACGCTCGCCGTGCTCCTCGCCGCCACCCTGGCGCTGAGCACCCTCGCCTTCGCGCAGCCGCGCACGGTGGGGTACCCCGACCTCGGCATGGTGCCCGGCACCCCCGGCGGCACCGTGACCCTGGCCTTGGGCGACAGCCCGCCCCGGTTCTTCTACTACGGGGAGATCAGCAACGTCAGCCAGACCCTCACCCAGCAGATGTTCGACTCGCTCGTCGAGTTCGACCTCGAGAACTACGAGCTCGTGCCCGGGCTCGCCGCCTCGTGGGACGTCTCGGACGACGGCACCGTCTACACCTTCCACCTGCGCGAAAGCGTGACCTGGCACGACGGGACCCCCTTCACCAGCGCCGACGTCGTCTTCACGTACGAGCAGATCATCACCAACCCCGAGGCCCGCGCCGGCGACGCCGCCAACTTCCAGTTCACGGTGGGCGGCGAGGCGCGCAAGGTCACCTTCGAGGCCGTCGACGACCTGACCGTGCGCATGACGCTGCCGGCGCCGTCCGCCGCCTTCCTGCTCCAGCAGCGCTTCTTCATCATGCCGAAGCACAAGCTGCTCCCCTTCAGCGTCGAGGGCGGCGCCCAGCCGGCCGACATCAACGACGCCTGGCCCACCGACGTCGACCCGAGCGAGGTCGTCGGCACCGGCCCGTTCCAGCTGGCCGAGTACGTCCCCGGCCAGGTGGTGCGGCTCGCCAAGAACGAGACCTACTGGAAGGTCGACGAGGCCGGCACGCCGCTGCCCTACCTCGACGGCCTCACCTACCTGATCGTCCCGGGCACCGACGCCCAGATCGCCCAGTTCCTGGCCGGCAACCTCGACCAGCTCAACATCTCGGGCGCCCAGTTCCCCGACTTCAAGAGCCGCGAGCTCGCCGGCGCGGGCTTCACCGTCGTCCAGTCGCCCGCGCTCTTCGGCTCGCCGCCCCACCTGGCCTTCAACTTCGACGCGGCCGACCCCGACCTGCAGCGCGCCTTCTCCGACGTCGCGTTCCGGCAGGCGATGGAGTACGCCGTCGACCGCATGCGCGTCATCGACGACGTCTACAACGGCCTCGCCGAGATCCCCGGGACCCCCACCGCGCCCGCCAACGGCGCCTTCTATGAAGACACCACCGGCCTGATGCGGATGTACGACCTCGAAGCGGCCGCCGCGGCGCTCGACGCGCTGGGCTACGTCGACAGCGACGGCGACGGCGTGCGCAACCTCACCGCCGACCGCGAGCTCGAGTTCACGCTGACCTACGGCAACGACTCCGCCACCTGGACCGACATCGCCACCATCCTGCAGAACGACTTCGCCGAGATCGGCGTGCGCGCCAACCTGCAGGGCGTCCAGTCGAGCCAGCTGCTCGGCACCGGCCTGTCGGGCGACTACGAGGCGATCCTGGTCGCGCTCGGCAACCAGCCCGACCCGGAATTGCGCAAGCCCATCTGGCAGCCCGGCGGCTCGCTGTACTACTGGCACCGCAGCACCCAGCCGGCCGAGCAGGGCGCCGCCCCGAACTTCGCCGCCATGGAGCCCTGGGAGCTGCAGGTCTACGAGATCTTCGACCTCAACTCGACCGAGACCGACCCGGCGCTGCGCGCCGCCCGCTACCGCGACTGGCAGCGGATCAACGCCGAGTTCGTGCCGGTCGTCATGATCGCCAAGCCGGGCAACGTCGCCGCCGTGTACGACCGCGTCGGCAACTTCGCCTACAGCCTGGGCGTGATCCCCGGCTACAACCCGGTCCCCGTCTACTTCCTGCGCTGACCTAGCGCACCGGCCTCCACGCGTCGGGGTCGCCCGCTTCGGGCGGCCCCGACGCGGCCGCCCCGAGGAGCCCGCCCCTGTTCGTCTATCTCGCCAAGCGTCTGTTGATCATGGTCCCGACGCTGGTCCTGGTGTCGGTGATCTGCTTCGCGGTCATCCAGCTGCAACCCGGCAGCTTCGCCGACCGCTACCTCGAGGACCCGCGCTTCACCCCCGAGACCGTCGCGCGTCTGAACGCCCAGCTCGGCCTCGATCGCCCGCCGGTCGAGCAGTACCTGATCTGGGTGAGCGGCATCGTCACGCGGCTCGACTTCGGGTTCTCCTTCTTCGCCAACCGGCCCGTCTCGGGCATCATCGGCGAGCGCCTCTTGTGGACGATCGTGGTCGCCGGCGTCACGCTCGGCTTCGCCTGGCTGGTCGCCATCCCGCTCGGTATCTTCGTCGCGCTCCGTCGGAACGGCTTCACCGACGCCCTCGCCAGCTTCGTGGGCTACGTCGGCCTCGCCGTCCCCGACTTCTTGGTCGCGCTCCTCCTGATCGCCCTCGTGCTCGCCTACGGCGGCACCAACGTCGGCGGGCTCTTCAGCGCCGCCTACCTGGGCGCCCCATGGAGCTGGGGCAAGTTCCTCGACCTCCTGAACCACCTCTGGATCCCCGTGCTGGCGATCGGGACGGGCGGCATCGCCACCGTCATGCGCCAGATGCGCGCCAACCTCCTCGACGTCCTGCACGCCGACTACGTGCGCACGGCCAAGGCCAAGGGGCTAGCGCCGCGCCGCGTCACCTACCGCCACGCGGTGCGCAACGCGATCAACCCGCTCGTCTCGCTCGCGGGGCTGCAGCTGCCCGAGCTGATCAACGGCACGATCATCGCCTCGATCGTCCTCAACCTCCCCACCATCGGCCCGCTGCTCTACACCTCGCTGCTGAACAAGGACCAGTACGTGGCGATGACGCTCCTGCTCTTCGCCAGCCTGCTGCTCATGCTCGGCAACCTGCTCGCCGACCTGGCGCTCGCCTGGGTCGACCCGCGGATCCGCTATGGGTGACGCCGCGCCGCTCCCGACCTACCGAGGCCGCGAAGATGGCTGACGCCCCGGCCTCCCACGTGCACCTCGACGCCCGCCGCGGCCCGCGCTCGAAGGCCTGGCGTCGCTTCACCGCCTCGCGCGCCGGCGTCGTGGGCGCCTGGATCCTGATCGTGCTCTACCTCGTGGCCTTGTTGGCGCCGTTCCTGGCGCCGTACGGCATCACCGTCCAGCACCGGGCGGCGGTGCACCAGCCGCCGCACACGCTGCGGATCTGGTACGAGGGACGACTCACGGCCCCGTTCGTGCACCCGCTCGTCGCCACGCGCGACCCCGTCACCTTCCGGCGCACCTACACCGAGGACACGAGCGAGCGGCTGCCCGTGCGCCTCTTCGTGCGCGGCGACCGCTACCGCTTCCTCGGCCTGTGGACGAGCGACCTCCACCTGTTCGGCGCCGTCGGCGGCACCTGGTTCCCGCTCGGCACCGACCGCTTCGGCCGCGACCTGCTCTCGCGCGTGATCGTCGGCTCGCAGGTCTCGCTCACCGTCGGACTGATCGGCATCCTCATCAGCTTCTCGATCGGCGTGCTCGTGGGCGGCGTCTCGGGTTTCTACGGCGGCTGGGTGGACGGCGTCATCCAGCGCGGCATCGAGGTGCTGCTCTCCTTCCCGCGCCTGCCGCTCCTGCTCGCGCTCGCCACCGTCATCCCGCCCGCCTGGCCGAGCACCTGGGTCTACCTGGGCATCGTCGCGGTGCTGGCCTTCATCGGCTGGGCCGGGCTGGCGCGCGTGGTGCGCGGGCAGGTGCTCGCCGCCCGCGAGGTCGAGTACGTCCAGGCCGCCCAGGCGCTCGGCGCGCGCGACCTGCGCGTCATCCTGCGCCACCTGCTCCCGAACCTCACCTCGTACCTGGTCATCGCCGCCACGCTGGCGCTGCCGGGGTACATCCTGGGGGAGAGCGCGCTCTCCTTCCTGGGCCTGGGGATCAAGGAGCCGATGACGTCGTGGGGGCTCCTGCTCGCCGACGCGCAGTCGTTCGAGGCGCTCTCGCTCTACCCGTGGTTGCTGGCGCCCGGCGCGCTGATCGTGCTGTCGGTGCTGGCCTTCAACTTCGTGGGCGACGCGCTCCGCGACGCCTTCGACGTCCGCAGCCGCTGACGTTCGGCGCGCCGACGCCCGACGGCCCAGCGTCCGACCGCATCCCTTGGGAGGCCCCATGCCGCTCGTCCTGATCGACCTCGAAGGCCCCACCCTCACCCCCGACGAGCGCGCGGTGCTCGCGAACGAGCCGGTGGCTGGGCTCTGCCTCTTCGCCCGCAACGTCCCCGACCGAGCGCGTGCCCGCGACCTGGTCGCCGACGCCCGTTCCGCCGCCGGCCGACCGTTGCTCGTGACCATCGACCAGGAGGGGGGCGGCGTCGTGCGCCTGACCGACGGCGCGATCCCGCCCGCGGCGATGGCGCTGGGCGCCGTCGACGACGTCGCCACCACCGAAGCGGTCGCCGCCGCCACCGCCCGCTCGCTCCGGACGATCGGCGTCGACGTCGACTTCGCGCCGGTCGCCGACGTCGCCCTCGACCCGCGCAACCCGGTGATCGCCGACCGCGCCTTCGGCGCCGACCCCGCGCTGGTCGCGCGCCACGTGGCCGCCTTCGTCCGTGGGTTGCAGGAGGCGGGCGTGGCCGCGACGCTCAAGCACTTCCCCGGCCACGGCGACGTAGCCGTCGACTCGCACCTGGACCTGCCGCGGCTCGACGTCGACCGCGACCGTCTGGAACGCGTCGAGTGGGTGCCCTTCCGCGCCGGCATCGCGGCCGGCGCCGCGGCCGTGATGACCGCGCACCTGCTCGTGCCCGCGCTCGACCCCGAGCGCCCCGCCACCATGGCGCCAGCCGCGATCGCCGCGCTGCGCACGGCGCTCGGCTTCGACGGCGTGGTCTTCAGCGACGCCCTGAACATGAGCGCGATCGCCGACCGCTGGCCCGCGCCCGAGGCGGCCGTGCGGGCGGTCGCCGCCGGCGTCGACGCGCCGCTCCTGTGCGGCTCGCTCGACGAGCATGTGGCGGTGCTGGCGGCGCTCGCCGCCGCCGAGCACGACGGCCGCCTCGACCCGGCCGCGCTCGCCGCCTCCCGCGCGCGCCTCGCGCACCTCGCCGCCACCTACCCGCCCGGCCCCCACCCCGAGGACACCGAGACGGACCGCGCGCTCATGGCGGCCGTCGCCCGCCGCGCCGTGGTCACCTTCGGCACGCCGCCGCGGCTCGCGCCGGGCGCGACCGTCGCCGTCCTCGGGGCCGAGACCGTCCAGGCCAGCGCCGCGACCGACGTCGCGGCACGCCCCACCGCGGCGCTCGTCGACGCCCTGCGCGAGGACGGCTTCACCACCCGCTGGGTGGCTGGCGTCGCCGGCCCGTCGGCCCTGGACGACGCCCTCAGGGGCGCGGCCGCGCTGCTGGTGGTCACCGCCGACCGCGTGCCCCTGACGCCCGATGCGGTGTCGGCCGCCCGCGGCGCCTTCGCACGCGCCACCGCGCGCGGCGTCCCCGCGGTGCACGTCGCGCTGTGGAACCCCGCGCACGTGGCCGCCCTGCCCGGTCCGGCGATCGCGTCCTTCGGCTTCCGCGCGGACGCGGTGCGGGCCGCGATCCACGCGCTCCGCACCGGCGAGGCGCCGGGTCGCAGCCCCATGCCTGTGAAGCCATGGAGCGAGGCGTGACGGCGGTCGGTGTGGACGGCGGCGGCACCGGCGGCCGCGCCTGGGTGGGCCCGCTCGACGAGGACGGCACCCCGGCGGGGCGCGGCGCGGTCGATCGGCCCTGCAACCCCTACGCGGTGGGCGCGGACGCGGCGGCGGACGCCGTGGTGGCGGCGATCGTCGCCGCCTGGACCGACGCCGGCCGCCCTGCGGGCGGTTGGGGTGAGGCCTGGGTGTGCGCCGGGCTCGCGGGCGTCGACCGTCCGGAGGACGGCGCCGCCATGCGCGCCGCGCTCGTCGCGCGCGGCGTGCACGCCGAGCGGTTGCAGCTGATCGCCGACCCCTGGGTGGCGCTCGAGGGGGCGCTGCCAGCGCGCGATCCCGAGGACGACCCGCGGGTGCTGCTGGTCGCGGGCACCGGCAGCGTGGCCGTGGGCGTCGTCGGGACCCGGCGGGTGCGCGTCGGCGGCTGGGGCGCGCGCGTGGGCGACGAGGGCTCCGGCGCCTGGTTGGGGATCGAGGCGGTGCGGGCGACGCTCCAGGCGCTCGACGGCCGCACGGACGCGGGCCCGCTGGCCGAGGCGATCCAGGCGGCCTGGGGGGCCGGTCCCGAGGCGCTGGTGGGCCGCGCGCGCGACGCCTCGTCCGGGGCGTTCGGGGAGCTGGCCCCGCTGGTGCTGGCGCAGGCCGACGACGACCCCGCCGCCGCCGCGCTGCGGGCGCGCGCCGCAGCGCACCTCGCTGACCTGGTCGCGACCGCCGCCGCCCGGCTCGGCCGGACGCCCGCCGCCTGGGCCCTGGTGGGCGGGGTGGCACGGGCGCTGGAGGACGAGGTGGTGGCGCTGCTCGACCCCGCGCTCGGCGCGGCGCTGCGCCCCGCGCAGGGGCCGCCGGTGGCGGGGGCGTTGGCCTTCGCCACCCGCGCCGCCGAGCGCGGCGTGTAGCCCGAGGGGCGTGCGCGGCCGCCCGCGGCCGGGCCGGCCCGCCCTCAGACCACCCGCACCCCGGCGCGCCAGACCTCCTGCACGTGCAGGTCGGCGTCGAGCCGCACGAAGTCGGCGTGCGCCCGCGGCGCCACCCGACCCCGGTCGACGAGCCCCAGGTACGCGGCCGGCGCTTGGCTCGCGGCGCGCAACGCCGCCTCCACCGGCACGCCCATCGCCACCGCGGTGCGAACCGCCACGTCCAGCGTCAGCACGCTGCCGGCCAGGGTGCCGTCGGCGAGGTGCGCCGCGCCCCCCTCGATCGTCACCGCGTGCGGGCCCAACGTGGTGGTGGGGACGTCGCTGCCGGCCGCGCGGATCGCGTCGGTGACGAGCAGCTGACGCGGACCCTTGGCCGCGAAGGCGGTCCGGACCGCGGCGCCGACCACGTGGTGGCCGTCGACGATCAGCTCGGCGAAGGCCTCGCGGTCGCCGAGGACCGCGCCGATCACCCCGGGCGCGCGCCCGCTCAGCCCGCTCATCGCGTTGAACAGGTGCGTCGCCCCCACCACGCCGCCCGCCTCACGCACCGCCGCGATGACGGCCTCCGCCGTCGCCGCGTCGGCGACCGTGTGCCCCAGGCTCACGCGCACCCCGCCGCGCGCGAAGGCGGCGGCGGCCTCGCGGGCGCCGGCGAGCTCGGGGGCGAGCGTCACAACCCGCACGACGCCCAGGGCCAGCACCGCCGCCACCCGCGGAGGCGTGGGCTCGAGCGCGAACGGCGGCTGCGCCCCGAGGCGCTCGGGGCTCACGAAGGGCCCTTCGAGGTGGGCGCCCAGCACGGTGGCGCGCGCCGAAGGCGGTGCGTCCGCGGCCGCTGCCATCGCGTCCTCGTGCTGGACGGTCGCGATGCCGCGCAGGCCGGCGAGCACCTCGGTCCAGGGGGCGGTCAGGGTGGTCGGCAGCAGCGCCGTGGTGCCGTGCGGCAGGTGCGCCGCGGCGAGCGCGCGCACCCCGACGGCACCGTCCATCGCGTCGCCCCCGCCGCCACCGTGGACGTGGACGTCGACGAACCCCGGCACCCACCAGCCGTCGTCCTCGAGCGCCTCGTCGACCACCTCGACGACGCGTCCGGCGGCGACCGTCACGCGAGCGCCCGCGACGCGGTCGGGCAGCAGCCAGCGGCCGCGCAGCGGCGCCGCGGAGGACGAGGCGTTCGTGGCGCCTGCCGCCACGCTCACGAGGCCCAGGGGCGGACGACGATCTGACCGTCCTGTAACAGCGCGACCTCGGGCGTCCGGCGCCCCTCGTCGGCGGCGTCCGCGCGGGGGTCGCCCTGCGCGAGCGCCCCGGCGATGCGCAGCTGCGGCGCCAGGATCCGCTCAGCGTAGATGACGGCCTTCTCGTTGCCCGCCGCCCCCGCGTGCGCGATGCCGCGCAGGAGCCCGGTGACGATGACGTCGCCCTCGGCCACCAGCTCGGCGCCGGCGTTCACGTCGCCCAGGACGACCAGCGAGCCGGCCGACTCGACGCGGCCACCCGAGCGCACCGTCCGCGCGACGATGACCGTCTCGGCGCGCACCGCCGTCACCGACGTGGGGGGGCGGACGTCGGCGACCTCGCCGCCGGCGGCGGCCACCCGCTCGGCCACCGCCGCCAGCACCGACCACGGCACCTTCTCGGCCACCTCGAGCACCACCTTGCCGGCGAGGAGCTCGAGATGCGGGGCGAGGGTCGCCTCGACCTCGTCGAGCTTCACCGAGGCGTCGAGCGTCAGCAGGACGCCGCCGCGCGTGCCGCGCAGCCTCACGGTGCGGTCCTCGCGGGGGTGGGCGTCGAGGCGAGCACCTCGCCGACGCCCCAGTAGGCGGCGAAGAAGTCGCGCGCCAGCGGCACCGCGACCTGCGAGCTGGAGCCGCCGTACTCGATGAAGGCCACGATCGCGATCTCGGGGTCGTCGATCGGACCGTAGCCCATGAACCAGGCGTGGGTGTAGTCGCCGCCGCGCGAGGTCTGGCCGGTGCCGGTCTTGCCGGCGACCGCGACGGGGAAGGCCCCTGGGCCGAGCACCGCACGCGACGGGTAATCGGTGAACATCATCCGCATGCCCTCCTGTAGGACGTCCCAATGCGCGCCGGCCACCTGCCGGGTGGCCACGGCGAGGGGTTCGTCACCCACCTGGCGGACCAGGTGTGGCTGCACCTGGAGGCCGTCCATCGCCACCGTCTGGATCAGCTGCGCCACCTGCACGGGCGTCGCCAGGACGTCGCCCTGACCGATGATCGTGTTCATGGTGAAGCCGGGGAACCAGCCGTGCTCGTAGGTGGCGCGCACCCACGTCTCGTCGGGGATGCGCCCCGCGCGCTCCTCCTGGAGCCCGACGCCCACCGGTGCGCCGAAGCCCAGGTCGCGGGCGGTGGCCACCTCGTCGGCGATGAAGGGCCCCCAGCCGCGCGTGGCGTCGGGCGTCGTCACGGCCGCGTTCCAGAAGAAGGTGTTGCAGCTGTCGGCCAGCGCGTCGCGCACGTCGTACTGGCCCTTGTCGTACGGCGCCCAGTTCTGGAACACGATGCCACCCAGCGTGAAGCGTGATGGGCACGAGAAGCGCTGGTACTCGCCGATCCAGCCGCCGTCGAGCAGCGTCTTGGCGGTGACCACCTTGAAGGTCGAGGCCGGCACGTACGCCTCGACCGCGCGGTTCTGGAGCGGCTTGTGGGCCGCGTCGTTCAGGTACGCGCCGACCGCCGTCGGGTCGATGGGCCGGTGCGCGAAGACGGTCTGGTCGAACGTGGGCGTCGAGGCCATCGCGAGGATCTCGCCGGTGCGCGGGTCGAGCGCGATGAGCGCGCCGTGCACCACCTCTTCGAGCGGCAGCCCGACGCGGGCGCGGTCGACGTTCACGTAGCGCAGCGCCCCGGCCAGCACGTCCTCGGCCATGCGTTGGACGAGCGGGTCGATCGTGAGCACGACGTCCGTCCCGGGGGTGGCCGGGACGACGACCTCGCTGCGCAGTGGCGCCCCGCGGTGGTCGACCTGCACGCGGCGCATGCCGGGGGCGCCGTAGAGGTCGACCTCCCAGGTGGCCTCGATGCCCATGACGCCGGCCAGGTCGTCGACGCCGTACCCCGGGTTGCGGACGGGGTCGGCCTGCGACGTGTAGCCGACCACCTGGGCCGCGAGGTTGGTGGGGTAGGTGCGCTCGATCCGCTCGCGCAGGTAGAGGCTGGGCTGCCCGGCGATCCGCTCCTCGATGGCCGGCACCAGGTGGTCGGGGATGTTCCACACGACCACGGCGCCGTTGAGCGCCTCCTCGAGGCGGCCGCGGTCGGGCTCGCGCAGCGGCCCCTCGAGGCCGAGGAAGGCCGCGAGCCGGTCCCACCCCTCGACCTCGCCGCCCCAGTACATGAGGTCGTAGGCGACGCGGTTGTCGGCCAGCACGGTGCCATCGCGCGCCAAGACGCGGCCGCGCAGCGGTGCGATGCGCCGCTCCTGGGTGAAGTTCTGCTCGCTCAGCGCCTGGTACGCCTCGGCGCGCGCGAGCTGCAGGTACATGAGGCGGCCGGTGAAGACCACCAGCAGCGTGAGCATGAAGGCGAGCACCAGGCGCAGCCGCGCGGTCATCTCGGCCGGCGCCTCGACGTCGGGCTTGCGCTCGCCGGGGACGACCTCGGAGGCCGGC
>JARGGE010000029.1 GCA_029210865.1 Trueperaceae bacterium | reverse complement strand
GGCGCGCTGGTGGGGGCGGGCGTCAGTTGGCTCGCGGGGCGCCGCATCGACATCGGGATCGACAACGACTTCGTCCAGAAGGTGAGCGAGGACCTCAAACCGGGGCGCTCCGCGCTGCTCTTGCTCGTCAAGGACACGCCGATCGACACGCTCGCCGAGGTGCTGAACGCGCAGGGCGGGCGGCTCTTCCACACGACGCTCTCCGACGAGGCCGCCGCCGCCTTCACCCAGGCGGCCGAGGCGCCCGAGATCTCGGCGCTCGAGCGCACGGACGAGGCGTCTTGACCGACGGCGACCGCCCCGCCGAGGGCGCCGCGCTGCACGTCGAGGCCATCCCGGTCGGCCCCATCGCCACGAACGCCTACCTGGTCGGCGACCCGGACACCCACGACGCGGTGCTCGTCGACCCCGGCGCCGAGCCCGAGCGGCTCCTCGCTCGGCTGCGCCAGGGCGGTTGGCGCCTGCGCGAGATCTGGATCACCCACGCGCACTTCGACCACGTCACGGCGGTCGACGCGATCGTCGCAGCGGTCGGTGACCTCCCCGTTCGCCTGCACGCCGCCGATCGTGAGCTCTACGCCGCGTCCGCCGCGCTCGCCCTTCGGTTCGGCGGCTTGGTCGTCGACCAACCGCGGACGCCGACCCTCGACCTCGCCCACGGCGACGTGCTCGAGGCGGGCACCGTGCGCGCCACGGTCCGGTACGTGCCGGGGCACGCACCAGGGCACGTGGTCTTCGTGCTCGACGGGGTCGGCGCCGTCCTCGCGGGCGACACCCTCTTCCAGGGCGGCATCGGCCGCACCGACCTCCCCTTCGGCGATCACGCCCTGCTCCTCGCCGGCATCCGCCGCGAGCTGTTCTCGCTGCCGCCCGACACGATCGTCTGGCCCGGCCACGGGCCCGCCACGACCGTTGGCGCCGAGCTGGCGGCCAACCCGTTCTTCGCCCGCTGAACCCGACGCCCACCGACGTCGGTGGCACCCCCGAGGAGGCCCAGCCCCATGCACATCCACCGCATCGGCGATCGACCGTCGAGCCCCGGCGACCCGGCGTACTTCACCGGCACCGTCCGCCTCGACCCGCAGTTCCAGTCCCCGGCGCCCGCCCGCGCCATGGGGGCCAGCGTGACCTTCGAGCCCGGCGCCCGCACCGCGTGGCACACGCACCCGCTCGGCCAGACGCTGATCGTCACGTCCGGCCAAGGGTGGGTCCAGCGCTGGGGTGGATCGATCGAGGTGGTCCGGCCCGGCGACGTCGTCTGGTTCCCGCCCGGCGAGAAGCACTGGCACGGCGCCAGCCCCACCGTCGCCATGACCCACCTCGCGATCCAGGAGGCGCTCGACGGCGTCGCCGTGGCGTGGCTGGAGCACGTGAGCGACGAGCAGTACGCGGGCTAGGGATCACTCGGCCCCACCGCGCCCGCGACCGACCCCCGGTCGATCGCCTCGAACCACGCCGCCGTCCCGCTACGATGACCCTCATGGACCTCGCCGCGGCCACCGACCTCCTCCGCGCACGGGCGCCGAGCCTGCGCGTGGCGTGGTTGCACGGTTCGCGCGCACGCGGTGATGCGCGCACCGACAGCGACGTCGACCTGGCGTTCCTCGCCGAGGCGCCCATCCGTTTGGACGCGCTCTTGGCGCTCCAAGCCGATCTCGCGGCGATCCTCGGCACCGAGGTCGATCTCGTCGACCTGTTCACGGCGGACGACGTCCTGCGCGTGCAGGTGATCGAGCACGGTCAGGTGCTCTTCGAGCGAACGCCGAGCGACCGCGCCCGCTTCGAGATGAACGCGCTGTCGCGGTACGCGCACCTCAACGAGGAGCGGCGGTGGATCCTCGAGGACGTCTACCGGCGGGGCAGCGTCTATGGATGACGTCGTGCTCGGCAAGGTCGAGATCATCGAGCGCTGCGTGCGTCGGGTGCGCGAGGTCCACGGCGGCGACTCGGGTTCCCTCCGCCGCGACCTGACCCGGCAGGAGTCGGTGCTGCTCAACCTGCAGCGCGCCGCCGAAGCGGCGATCGACCTGGCGATGCACCTGGTGCGCGTCGACCGCCTCGGGCTCCCCAAAGCCAGCCGCGAGGCGTTCGACCTGCTCGAGCAGGCGGGCACGCTCCCAGCCGACCTGGCGACGGCGCTCCGCGGGATGGTCGGGTTCCGCAACGTGGCGGTGCACGACTACCGCAAGCTCGACCTCGACGTGGTCGAGGCGATCGTCGCGCACCACCTCGACGACCTGCTCACGTTCGCGCGCTTGGCGCTGCGAACCCGTGGCGCCGAGTGAACCTGGCGGCGTCGCGGCCGCGTGGCTAGAGTACGTGAACGACGAGCAGGACGCGCGCTAGGCTCGGCCGACCACGGCGACACTCAGGTGTGTATGATGCGTACGATACTCACCTGAGGGAGCCCACGTGCGCGTCGCCGACCACCTCCTCCTGCCCGCCCACGCCCGGATCGCCCCCTTCGCCGTCGAACTGCTCCACTTCGGCCTCAAGAACGCGCGCGCATGCGTCTTCCCCGTCTACATCTTCGCGATGCTCGCGCTGTCGCAGGTCGCCCCGCTCCCGATCGCGCGGTACGACTTCCTGCTGCTCGCCTGCCTCGGGATGCAGGCCTTGATGCTCGCGACCGGGCTCGAGACCCGCGACGAGCTCAAGGTCATCACCCTCTTCCACCTACTGGGGCTGGGGCTCGAGCTCTTCAAGGTCCACGTCGGTTCCTGGTCGTACCCGGAGGACGCGCTGTTCGAGGTCGCCGGCGTACCGCTCTACAGCGGCTTCATGTACGCCAGCGTCGCCAGCTACATGATCCAGGCCTGGCGGCACTTCGCTCTGCGCTTCCTGCGCTGGCCGCCGACCGTCCTCGTCGCACCCCTGGGCGCGCTCATCTACCTGAACTTCTTCACCCACCACGCGCTGCCCGACCTGCGCTACGTCCTCATCGTCGCGGTGCTCGTCGTCTTCGGCCGCACCTGGGTGGCCTTCACGCCCACGACCACCACCCGCGGCATGCCGCTCGTGCTCGCCTTCCTGCTCATCGGCGTCTTCGTCTGGTTCGCCGAGAACATCGCCACGTACCTCGGCGCCTGGCAGTACCCCGACCAGAGCGACGGCTGGCGGATGGTGAGCCCCGCCAAGCTCACGTCCTGGTCGCTGCTGGTGATCGTCAGCCTGATGGCCGTGGTGCAGCTCAAGCGCCTCAAGGGCGCGCGGCCGGGGCAGGCGCAGGACGTGGTCGAGGACGGGGACGTTCGGCCCTTGCCCCGGACCCCCCACGTGTGATGCTGGACGTGACGCGCGACACCGCGCCCGCTCCGCTCACCCCCTCCTCCCACGATCCCGCACGGCCTGCGACGGCGCCGGCGCCGGTCGGCCGCGTCCGGCTTGGACGGGCGGGCGAGAGAGGAGTCGGTATGACCCACATCACCAAGCGGCTCGTGATCGACGCACCGCTGTCGGCGATCACGCCCCACTTCAAGGCGCCGGAAACCTGGAGCGATTGGTACGTCGCGCTGAGCGCGCCCACCCGCGTCGACGGCGACGGCGACGTCGGCACCTACAGCGAGCACACCTACCAGCTCGCCGGGCACGGGTACCCAATCCACCACACCGTCGAGGAGTCCGACGTCCAGGACGTGTCCGCCCACTGGAAGGGGCGGTTCGAAGGCTCGTTCGTCGGCTGGCACCGCTGGACCTACACGCCCGTGAACGGCCACGTCGAGGTCACCGTCGAGCACGAGTACGAGCTTCCGGGCAAGATGCTCGGGCGCATCGCCGACGCACTGTTCGTCGAGCGGATGGTGGCCCGCAACCTCGAACACTCGCTCGAGAACCTGAAGATGCTCTGTGAGGAACGCGTCGCGGCCGCCGTCTGACGGCCAGCGCGGCCCGCCCGTCCCGAAGCCGTGATCCGAACGCGATGCGCGGCGCCGGAACGCTCCGGCGCCGCGGCCTCGATGAGCGTCGACCGCGCGGCCACGCGGTCGATGCCGACCTCGCCCGGCGGCGACCGGCGGCTGGCGGGCGATCCTCCAGCCATCGGGTACGCTTGCCCGACCCTCCGGTCCACCGGCAGCGCGCCGCCCGCGAGCGGGATCGGCTGCGGCGGTGCGCCGCCGCGCCGACGGGGTCGGGAGCGAGGAGGCAGCGTGCAACACGGGGTCCTGGTCTCGGGCGCGTCGACGGGGATCGGCAGGGCGAGCGTCCTCGAGCTCGCGGGGCGAGGCGTCCGGGTCTTCGCCGGAGTCCGGCGGTCCGAGGACGGCGAGGCGCTGCGCGCCGAGGTCGGCGAGCACGTGGTGCCCGTGCGGTTGGACGTGACCGACGGCGCCGCGATCGCGGCGGCCGTCGAGGAGATCGCGGCCGCGAACGGCGATCGAGCCCTGTCGGGCCTGGTGAACAACGCCGGCATCGTCGTCGCCGGCCCGCTCGAGTTCCTGCCCGTCGACGCGGTGCGGCGGTCGTTCGAGGCCAACGTCGTCGGTCTCCTGGCGTTGACGCAGGCCTGCCTCCCGCTGCTGCGCTCCGGTCGCGGTCGGATCGTCAACATGGGCTCGATCTCGGGCCGCTTCGCCTCGCCGCTGCTGGGTCCCTACGCCGCCTCGAAGTTCGCGGTCGAGGCGCTCAGCGACGCCTTGCGCCGCGAGCTCGCGCCGTGGGGGATCCCCGTGGCGCTGATCGCGCCAGGGGCGGTCGCCACACCGATCTGGGAGAAGTCCGCGACCGCCGCCCAAGCGCTGCTCGAGGGCCTCCCTGCCGAGGCGCACGCGTACTACGGGGCCGACATCGAGCACGCGCAGGGCCGGGCGCTGCGCGCCGCGCGGACCGGCATCCCGGCCGCGGCAGTCGCCGTCGTCGTGCACGAGGCCCTCACCGCCTCACGGCCACGGACGCGCTACCTCGTGGGGCGCGACGCGCGGATCGGCGCCTTCCTGGCTCGCTGGCTGCCCGACCGGATCCTCGATCGCTACACCCGGAGCACGCGCTCCGGCACCGCGGGCCGGGACGATTGACCGCGCGGGGGCGGAGGGTGGCCGGGCGGCAACCTCCCCGCCGCCCGCGCCGGGCTACAGGATGCCCAGCTTGCGGGCGCCGTCGGTCAGCACCCCGACCGCGTAGTCGATGTCCTCGACCGTGTGGTTGGCCGTCACCGTCGCGCGAAGGCGCGACAGGCCCACCGGGACGACCGGCGGAAGGATGGCCTGCACGAAGATCCCGTGGTCCACGCAGTGCATCATCAGGCGCGTCGCCTGCTCGTCCGTGCCGCACACGATGGGCGCGATGGCGGCCTCGCTCGACAGCAGGTCGAAGCCCGCGGCCTTCAGCTTGCCCAGGAAGTAGGCGAACTTGTCCTGTAGGCTCCGTACCCGCTCGGGCTCGTCGCGAATGACCTGCAGCGCCGCGATGCTGGCGGCGGCGGACGCCGGTGGGATGGCGGCCGAGTAGATGAACCCGCGCGCCTTGTGCTTGAGGCCCGTGATCATCTCGGCCGACCCGGCGACGAACCCACCGACGCTGGGGATGGACTTGCTGAAGGTCCCCATCTTGATGTCGACCGTGTCCGGCCCCATGCCGAAGTGCTCCTCGATGCCGGTGCCCGTCGCGCCCAGCACCCCGAGCGAGTGCGCCTCGTCGACCATGAGCAGCGCGCCGTACCGGTCGCACAGCGCCCGGATGCCGGGCAGGTCGGCGATGTCGCCGTCCATGCTGTACACGCCGTCCACGACGACCATCCGCTGGCGCTCCGGGTTGGCGTGCGCGAGGCGCTCCTCGAGTTGATCGAGGTCGTTGTGCCGGAAGCGCACCATCTTGGCGCCGGAGAGGAGGCAGCCGTCGACGATGCTGGCGTGGTCGAGCTTGTCGCAGATGACGGTGTCGTGGCGATCGAGGAGGGCCGAGATCGTCGAGATGTTGGCCATGTAGCCGCTCGCGAAGGCGATCGCGGCTTCGGTCCCCTTGAAGGCCGCGATGCTCGCCTCGAGCTCGTTGTGCAGCGGCAGCGTGCCGGCCAGCAAGCGCACGCCGTTCGTCCCCGTGCCGAACCTGGTGATCGCCTCGTGCGCCGCGCGATCGATCGCAGGGTGACCGATGAGGCCCAGGTACGAGTAACTGCCGAACATCAGCATCTCGCCGCGGTCCTTGACCCGCACGCGGGCGGACCCGGGCACGACCTCCGTGACCTCGACGAGGTGGAAGTACAACCCCTGCTCTTGGTAGTACGCCACGTCCCACGGACCGCGGGGCACCGTCGCCATCGACATCTTCGGCCTCCGGCGCCAAGGGTACACCGACGGGTCGCGCCGCCGCCGCCGCGACCCACCCTCCTCAGGCCGCCAAGACCAGGTGCGCGGCACCGAAACGTTCCGGTGCCGCGCATCCGATCGCCGGATCGGCGGCTCCTACTCGCCCGCCGGCACCCCTCGTTCGAAGCGCAGGCCCAGGGCCGTGCGGCGCTGGAAACCGAGCCAGTACGTGTGGTCGCTCGTGAACGCGCCCGCGTCGTCGACCGACCAGACGCCCGCGACCGCGTCCTCCACCAGGTCGAGGTACGGGGCCATCGCCTCGTCGCCCTTGAGGTGCAGGTCGAAGAAGGCGGTCACGAAGTGCTGCGCGACGTTGTTCATGCGGACCGTGTCCCACACCGATTCGGCGTAGTGCGCGAAGGTGCCGGCGGCCCAGGTCTCGCGCGGCGCCGGGATGGGGGCGGCGGCGTTGTGGCGGGCGTTCTCGAAGGTGAGCAGGTAGCGCTCCGCGTTCACCGCGCCCTCGAAGATCGCGCGCGTGCCGTTCGCGTAGCCCGAGACGTCGTCCTCGCTGCCGGCCATGAAGAGGACCGGCGTCTCGATCGCGGCCAAGCCGTCGGCGTCCCAGAAGCCCGCCGGCATGCCCCACGGGGCGATGGCGACGGCGGCCCCGATCCTCGGGTCGAAGCTCGCCTCGTACGCCTCGTTGCCCATCTGCCGCTCGGCCAGGAGGCCGTTCGGCGGCGCGAAGCCCAGCTGCGTGCTGGCCTCGGTGAAGCCGGCGCCGAGGACGTTGACCAGCCCGTACCCGCCCATCGAGTACCCGATGATCCCGGTGCGGGACGCGTCGATCAGGCCGCTCAGGAAGCCCTCGGCCGCCGCCGAGCGCCGGTCCATCTCGTCGACCACGAAGAGCTGGTCGAGCGGACGGTTGTAGAGCGTGCTCGCGAAGGCCCCCTGATCGGGGTAGGTGCTGTCGGTGTGGTCGATCGAGGCGACCACGTAGCCCTTGCTCGCCAGGTTCTCGCCGAAGTGGGCGATCAGGAAGCGGTTGCCCGGGTAACCGTGCGACAGCACGACGAGCGGGTACGGGCCGGCCTCGGCCGCGGGCTCCGCGTCGCGGACGGCGCGCCCCGTCAGCTGGGCGATCGTGCCGTCGCGGGTGACGACCTCGTAGGTGCCGCCCTCGACGGCCCCTTCGGGGAGCACCGCGGGGTACCAGACCTCGAGCGTGAGCGGCCGGTCGTACCGGGGCGCCTCGGCGCCGGCGATCGTGTTCAGGACGTCGATGCGGTCGGGGTCGACGACCTCGAGCGTGCGCACGCCCACGGCGTGGTCGCCGAAGGCGGCGAGCTCGGGGGCATCGGGCCGCTGCAGGTCGATGCGGTTGTCGGACTGGGCGAGGGCGCAGCCCAGCGCGAGCACCAGGGCGATGGGGATCCAGGCGAGCTTGGACATGGAGCGTCCTTCCGTGAGGCGTCGCACGAACGCGTCCCGTGGCGAGGGCCTCGACCCCAGCATGCGCCGCCCCGGTGGGGCGCGAGGTCGACACCCGCCGCCACCGCCGCGGTTATCGTTAACTCCTACGGCAGCACGACGGGCGGTGAGGACCGCGGGACCGTCGACCCCGACGACCGCCGATCGATGGGAAGCCCCCATCGACCCCGATCCAGCGCACGAGGCTAAGGAGACAGGCCCATGACGATCACGCTCAAGACCGACGCCGACTACGCGCTTCTGGTGCCCACCAGCATGGGCGTGCGCTTGACCCCGGAGAACGGGCAACCCTTCCACAGCAGCGAACGCTTCACCATGCACGTGACCAGCGCCGAGACGAACGTGGCCAGCGTCGCGTCGTTCCTCGGCCTGCCGGTCAAGGTGCTGACCGCGCTGGTGAAGGACAGCCCCGTGGCGCGCATGATCCGCGACGACCTCGGGCGGCGGCACATGGACGTCGAGGCCGTCGAGGTCCCCCAGGGCGATCCCTGGGGGTACCGGCACCAGTTCAACCTGGCCGACAGCGGGCTGGGCGTCCGCGGCCCGCGCGTGCAGAACGACCGCGCCGGCGAGGTCGGCCGCACGCTGAACGCCAAGGACTTCGACCTCGAGCGGATCTTCGGCCACGAGGGGGTGCAGGTCATGCACCTGTCGGGCCTCATCGCCGCGCTCTCGCCCGAGACCACCCGCTTCTGCCTCGAGCTCGCCCGCGCGGCGCGGCGGCACGGCACGCGCATCTCCTTCGACCTCAACCACCGCGCCTCCTTCTGGGTCGGGCGCGAGGACGAGCTGCATCGGGACTTCGCCGAGATCGCGAGCCTCTCCGACGTCCTGATCGGCAACGAGGAGGACTTCCAGCTCTGCCTGGGCGTCGAGGGTCCCGAGGCCGGCGGCAAGGACCTGGCCGCCAAGATCGACGGCTTCAAGGGCATGATCGGGAACGTCCAGCAGGCCTACCCCAACGTCTCCGTCTTCGCCACGACGCTGCGCGAGGTGGTGCACGCCAACCTGCACCGCTGGGGCGCCATCCTCGCCGAAGGCGACCGCTGGCACGTGGTCGAGCCCCGCGAGATCGCCGTGCTCGACCGCATCGGCGGCGGCGACGGCTTCGTGGGCGGCATGCTCTACGCCATCCTGCGCGGCTGGGAGCCGGCCACCTGGGTGCAGTTCGGCTGGGCCACCGGCGCCCTGGCCACCACCTTCCTCACCGACTACGCCCAGATCGCCGACGAGGGCCAGGTCTGGGCCGCCTGGAAGGGGAACGCCCGGGTCCAGCGCTAGGGCGCACGGCACGGCACACCCCGCGAGGGGCGGACGACGAGCCTACGAGGGGCCCGGTCAATTGACCGGGCCCCTCGCGTGCCACCCGGTGCCACGGCGGCTGCGGTCGACGCCGCGGTCACGCCACTCGAGAACGGGCGCTCGACGGTCGGGTGCCACGAGCACCACCCCGCCTTCGGGACGAGCGCCTCTTGCGCGTTCGCCCCAAGGGCGCTACTTGGAGGGTGAGCGCCACGCCTCGTCCCTGCCTCGCGAGGGCTCGCGGCCCCACGGCCGCGACGCGACGAGGGCACGGGGCTTCGTGAGCGCGGGGCCGGGCTGCCGAGAAAGCCGACGATGCCACGAAGACGTGCGTCCTCCGCTCGCCTAGGCGCTGCGCTGCTGCTGGTGACCGCGTGCCAGTCCGTCGCACCGCCCGTACAGGTGCCTACGCTCGACGGTTCCTTCGACCTTCTCGTGATCGCCGACGAGGCCTTCCTGACGGTGTTGCAGCCGTTCGCTGTGCACAAGGAGCACACCGGGATCGCGACCGCGCTGGTGAGCTGGCAGGACCTCGACACGGCCTTCGGCTCCCTGGGGCGCGACGCCCCCGAGCGCATCAAGCAGGCGATCGCCGCCTACCAGGACCAGACGGGCGTGACGATGGTCATGCTGGTCGGCGATTCCGACCGGTTGCCAGTCCGCTACTGCCGAGCGACCCACACCGAGTGGGGCGCGAAGTACTACCCTTCGGACCTCTACTACGCGGACGTGTACGACGCCGGCGGCGCCTTCGACGACTGGGACGGCGACGGCGACGGCATCTTCTGCGAGATGGACTTCACCGGGGGCGCCGTGCTCGACCTTGTCAACCTCGACGACATCGACATGGTCCCCGACGTAGCGGTCGGCCGCGTGCCGGCCTCGACGCCCGACGAGGTCGAGACCTACGTCGCCAAGGTCCTCGACTACGAGTTCGCCGCCTACCAAGCCAACTGGTCGAACCGGGCGTTGTTGGTGGTGGACGGCGGGGCGAGCCCGTTCGGCGACGAGGCGAAGATGGACGCGCTCGCCGGTCTTCTCGCGGGCTGGGACGTCTCGAAGCGCTACCAAGACCTCGCACCGTACGCGGGCATGGACGACGCCGGCCGCGCCGACGTGCTGACCGGCGACCTGGACGCCGGGGCCGGCTTGGTCGTCTATTACGGCCACGGCAACCGCCACACCTGGGCCGGTTGGTTCGACCGCACGGACGTGTCGGCGTTGGCCAACGAGGGGCGGCTGCCGATCGTCGTCGCCGCCTCGTGCTACACCGGCCGCTTCCACGTCGACCGTGAGTACTACCGGACGGCGACCGACACGGAGTGGAACCGGCTCACGGGCCCCTGGCCCCTGATCGACTACCCGGAGCCCATGTCCGTGCAGCCCTGGAACTACGACGCGTACGACGACGACTCGCTCGCGGAACGCTTCCTCGTCCGGGACGACGCCGGCGCGGTCGGCTACGTGGGTTCGGTGAGCAAGGTCGAGCACGGCATCTGGTTCGCGGCCGGGGAGGGGCTCGCGCACCGGTTCGTCGCCGCCTACCGCCCCGGCGCGACCCTCGGCGGGATGTGGCAGCAAGCGATGCGCGGCTTCGTCACCGACGAGGTCGTCCCCCATGGCATGGAGTGGTACCGCTTCATCCACATCCACAAGGTCATGCTGTTCGGCGATCCCTCGCTCCGCGTGGGGGGCGTCTCGACCGTGCAGAAGGCGGACGTGGTCGGCGACTACACGATGGTGCACAACGGCTGGCGCGGCACGCTATCGCTTCGGGCGGAGCCCGACGCGCCCATCGAACAGCTCCCGAACCTGAGCGGCACGTGGACCGCGCCCGAGGGCGACGTGCACGACGTCCGCGGCTACCTGAGGACGTGGAGCTACCCGCTGCCGCCTCAGTTCGGACCCGACCACGCGGTCGCGCTGTACGTCGACTTCGCCGACACCCCCCAGGATGAGGACGATCAGGCGTTCGACGGGCTGCTCTTCGGGTGGACCAAGGACGCCATCGCGGGCATCACCACCTGGGGCGGGACGCCGTTCGGCTTCTACGCCCTCAAGGACGGCGGCGCGGCCGTCGGGGGTCCCCCCGGAAGCCCCCCGACGACACCGATCGCCAAACCGGACTTCGTGGGGACCTACGCCATGAACCATGATGGCTGGCGCGGCACCCTCACGCTGTGGGCCGAGGACGACGATCCGATCGAGCAGCTGCCGAACGTACGCGGCGTCTACGTGCCCGAAGGGGGTGGGCCCGAGCGGGACGTACGCGGCTGGGTGCGCACGTCCACGTACCCCATCGACCCCACCTGGGGGCCCGACCACAAGATCGAACTCCGCATCGACTTCGCGGGAACGCTGGATCCCGAGGACGATCAGAGGTTCGACGGATACCTCTTCACGCAGACCCGCGACGCGCTGGCCGGCGTGACCTGGTGGCACGGCCGACCGTTCGGCTTCTACGCCGTGAAAGAAGGTGCCCTGACCGCGGTTCGGCGGTGCGCCTCATGGCGCCCGCCGCTTCGTGCCCGTCGTCGGATCACGACGCGACCTGGCCATGGCGTCCTGGAACCCTCCGGCTCGCCATGCTAGACTGCCGCACCGCATGTAGGCCCCTTCCGGGGTTTGGCTTCAAGGGAACTTCGAGGTCGCCGTGAATGGTTGAGACGCATGGTTCGTCCGACGCGGGCCGGCAACGCTGGCGGCGTCACCTTGTGCCCCCGTGTCGCCATGTCCGCGCGCTCGGCCTCGTGGGCGCGGCTCTGCTGGCGAGTCTGGCGCTGTCCTGCGGTGGCGAGATGAACCTGGCCTGCCCCGGCGGCGCGCAGCCGTTCTCGCCGACCGGCCTCGCGTTCGGGGCCGCCGGCGAGTTGTACGTGACCGACCCGGTGAACGGATCCGTGTTCCGCGCCGAAGGCGAGCGCTGCGTGGCGATCGCCGAGGGCTGGTCGCGCCCCTACGGCGTGGTCGCCCTCGACGATGGCCGCGTCTGCGTGAGCCACTTCACCTCGGACGACCCGCTCACCCGCGAGACGGCCGTGAGCTGCTGGGACGGAGCCGGTTGGACCCTCGAGGTCGGCGGCGTCGGCAGCGGCATCAACGGCCTCGCGGCCACCCCGGCAGGGCTCTGGCTGGCGGTCTGGGAGGACACGCCCGTCGAGTCACGAAACGGGGCGCTGGTGCTCGTGGCCGAGAACCGCGTGACGCGGGAGGTCCGGCTCGAGGAGGGGGTGCCGCGGTTCCTGGCGCCGCGTCCGGACGGCGGCTTGCTGGTCACGGTCGTCCGAGAAGACGCCTCGGGCCTCACGGCGGGTGCCGTGCTCGCCTGGTCGCCGGACGGCCGGCTCGACCGCCTCGAGCACGACGTCGAGCGGCCCGCGGGCATCGCTTGGAGCGACCAGGGCATCTGGGTCGCCGACGACGGCACCGGCGACGTGATGCTGCTCACCCCCGATCGAAGGAGGCTGATCCATCCTCACCATCTGCAGGGAGCGTTAGGTCTCGCCCTGAACGCCGAAGGCGACGTGTGCGTCGCGGAGGCCGGTCGAAGCCGCGTCACCTGCATCCCTAGCGAATCGATGCTCGGAAAGGGGACGGCCCATGAGGAGTGACCGAACGCGTTCGATCGGCGTGGTGCTTTGGTTGGTGGTTCTCGCCCTGCTCGTCGCATGCGCCCGGCAGGTGACGCCGCCGGGCAACGAGTTGATCGGTGGGGTCGACGACCCCGTCGAGGAGGCCATCCCCAGCGCGGACTTCGTGCCTCGCGTGGAGGATTACACCGAGGATCACCCCGACCTGCCGGGCGTGCCCCTCTCCTTCAACACCCTGGTGCTGGTGTTCGAGATGGGCACCACCGTCGGCGAGGCCAACGCCCTGCTGGGCGGCATCGGCGCCGAGATCGTGGGCGGCATCCCGGGCGTCGAGGGTCAGGCCGAAGGCATCCTGTACGTCCGGGTACCGACCGCGGACCACCAGGCCATGATCGACCTGCTGGCGCAGCTGCGCGCGAATCCTCTGGTCAAGCACGCCGTGCAGGACGGGCTGCTGACCACGACCCTGGAACCCCAACCGAACGGCGGCACCCCGGCCACGTGGACGTGGGGGGCGACGCCCGGCGGCGGCAACTGGGGCATGGAGCGGATCCGCGCGCCCCAGCTGTGGAACCTGAACGCGGCCGTGGCCAAGACCGGTCGCACGACCCCCACGGGCGTGCTCGACGTGGGCTTCGCCACCAGCCATGAGGACCTGGCCTACGACCAGAACCTGACCGTCGGCACCCAAGCCGACCACGGCACCCACGTCGCCGGCACCATCGCCGCCACCTTCGACAACGGCGTCGGCGTGGACGGCGTCAACCCCTTCGCCGACCTGGTCGTGAACGCCCCCGCCTTCGGCGGCAGCGGCTCGACCCTGAGCGTACGCACCAGCTGGGGCCAGCAGATGAGCTCCGGCTTCTTCGGCCTGATCGACGCCCGTGACGACGTGCTCGTGGTCAACGCCAGCCTCGGCTACAACTGGGGCCCCGCGGGCATCAACCAGAACACCAGCACCGCCGTCCACAACCTGGTCGAGAGCCAAGGGGCCATCTTCGCACTGGCCGAGGTCATCTACGTCCTCCTCGGGCACGACCTTCCCGTGTTCGTGGTGGCGGCCGGCAACGACTCCAACGACATCTCGAACGGCGCCGGCGGGTGGGTGCTGATGGAGGCCCGCTGGGGCAGCCCGTTCGCGTACGCGGGCATCGAACTCAACATGCCCAACGTCATCGTGGTCGAGTCGGTCGCCAAC
>JARGGE010000299.1 GCA_029210865.1 Trueperaceae bacterium | reverse complement strand
AGCAGGCCGTCCGCGTGGCCGTGGTAACCGCCGGCGAACTTGACGACGGCGTGGCGCCCGGTGGCGCCGCGCGCGACGCGCAGCGCGCTCATGGTCGCTTCGGTTCCGCTGCTCACGAAGCGCAGGCACTCGACCGCCGGGTACCGGTCCACCACCCGCTCGGCCAGGGTGAGCTCGGCCTCGGTGGGGGCGCCGAAGGAGGTCCCGCGCGCGAGCGCCTCCTCGATCGCGGCGAGCACCCGCGGGTGGCGGTGGCCCAGGATCATCGGGCCCCACGAGCCGACCAGGTCGAGGTAGCGCCGGCCGTCGGCGTCCCACAGGAAGGGGCCGTCGGCGCGCGCGACGAAGCGCGGCGTGCCGCCCACGGCGCCGAAGGCGCGGACGGGCGAGTTGACGCCACCGGGCAGGAGCTTCCGGGAGCGGGCGAACAGGGCGTCGGAGGTCGGGGTCTCGCTCATGCCCCCATGCTCGCACGGCCGTGCCCGGGGTTAGGATTCCTGCGACGTCGGTGCCGCACCCGACGCGCACGCGGGGGGCATCGCCCTTCGATCGTGACGCCGCGGTCCACCCGGGGGTCCGCATGGAGACCGTTCACCTGATCCAGAGCGTCGCCGCGCCGTGGCTCGACGTGCTCATGACGCTGATCACCGACCTCGGCTCCGGGGAGGCGTACGTCGCGCTCGTGGTCGTCACCTACCTGGCCATCGACGCCCGCGCCGGCCGGGCGCTGGGGATCACGCTCATGGTCAGCTTCCTGATCAACCAGTACGCCAAGGGGTGGTTCGACACCCCCCGCCCCTTCGAGCTCGACCCATCGGTCGTCCGCACCGAGCGGGCGCTCGAGAGCGCCGCGGGCCCGGGCTTCCCCAGCGGGCACGCGCAGGGCGCGACGACGTTCTGGGGGCTCGCGGCCGTGCTCGCCGGCCGCGCCTGGTTCACGGTGGCGGCGGTGGTCCTGATCGCCGCGGTGGCCTTCTCGCGCCTCTACCTCGGGGTCCACGTGCCGCTCGACGTGGTCGGCGGGCTCCTCATCGGCACCGCCGTCGTCATGCTCGCGGCGCTGTGGTGGCGCTCCGGCTTCGAACCGCCGACGTGGTTCGTCGCCGTGCTCGCGGTGGCGCTCCCTTTCGCCGTCCACCTCGCGTTCCCCACCCCCGAGTCCGACCTCCTGACCGGCGCGATTGCCGCGCTGGCGGTCGGCCCGCTCCTGGTGCGCCACCGCACCGACGGCCCCTGGTCCGGCCGGGTCGCCGTGGCCGTCGTCGGTCTCGTCCTGGCCTTCACCGTGTTGGTCGCGAGCAGCGAGCTGTTGCCCGAGGCGGTCAAGCGCCACCCGGTCGGCGGGTACCTGCGCTACGTGGTGCTCGGCGCCAGCGCGACGGTCGTCGCCCCGTGGATCGGCCAGGCGTTCGGTTGGGCGCCGCCCGCCCGTCGCCGCTGACGCCGTGGTCCGCCGCCGCGTCCGCCTGACGCTCGAGTTCGACGGCAGCGAGTTCGCCGGCTGGCAGTGGCAGCCGACCGGCGAGCGCACCGTCCAAGGGGCCGTGCAGGACGCCTTCGCGCGGCTGCCGGGCACGCACGGCGCGGTGGTCGCGGCCGGACGCACCGACGCCGGCGTCCACGCGCTGGCGATGGTGGCGCACGTCGACACCACGACGGCGATCCCGGACGCGAAGCTGCGCTTGGCGGTGAACGCCCATCTGCCCCGCGACGTGGTCGTGCTCGCGCTCGAGACCGTCGCGGGCGACTTCGAGGCGCAGTACGACTGCCGCTACCGCCGCTACCTCTACCGGATGCGGCCGATGCGCGACGACCCCCGCGGGCTCGCGCTCGAGCGCCGGCGCGTGCTGCCCGTCCTGCGGCGCGTCGACGTCGCCGCGATGCAGGCCGCCACCCGCCACCTGCTCGGGACCCACGACTTCTCGTCCTTCGCCACCCAGGAGACGCGGACCCCGGTGCGCACGCTCCACCTGTGCGACCTGCGGGTCGAGGGCGCCGAGCTGCGCCTGCACGTCGCGGGCGACGGCTTCTTGCGCAACATGGTGCGCACGATCGTCGGCACGCTCCTGTGGGTGGGGAAGGGGAAGCTGACCGCCGACGAGGTCGGCGCCGTGCTCGCCGCGCGCGACCGCGCCCGCGCCGGCCCGAACGTCGGCCCCCAGGGCCTCTACTTCCTGGAGGCCGGGTACGGGCCCTGGGACCCCGCCGCCTCCGAGGCGCTCGCCGCGCGGCGGGCTCCCGGCGCGCCCCTGGCGGTCGGTGCGCCGGGGGACGAGCCGCGCCCGGAGGCACCGAGCTCCCCGCCCGAGCCGCGTACGATGCGCCCATGACCGTCGCCCTGCGCCCCGTCGACGTCGACGACCTCGTCGCGCTCGCCCCCCTGGACGCCGCCTACGCCGCCGAGCACGCCCTGGCGCCCGTCGTCGGCCGCGCGGCGCTCGCCTTCTACGCGCGCAGCGGCCACGCCTTCGTCGCCGGGCCGGTCGCGGCGCCCGCTGGTTTCGTCCTCGCGCACGCGATCTGGGACGGCGCCCGCCCCACGGTCGCGATCGCCCGCGTGGTCGTGGCGGCCGGGGCCGACGGCGCCGTGCACCGGGCCCTCGTCGAGGCGGTCGTCAAGAGCGCCTACGACGCGGCCGTCTACGACCTGACCGTCGACCTGCCCGCGAGCGACGGGGCCGCCGCCGCGGCTTTCGCCGAGCCGTGGCGCGAACGCCCCGTGCGGCGCTTCGAACGCGTCCTGGGCACGCGCTCGTCCCGGACGGACCGATGAGCCCGGGGCCCGACCGCGCGGTCCTGGCCGTTCGCGGCCTCGACACCGACGCCGCCCGCACCAAGGTCGTCGCGACGCTGCGCGGCGTGGCGGGCGTCGCCAGCGCCGACGCGCAGGGCGACGACCAGGTGCTGGTGACCTACGACGGCGGCGAGGTCACCGTGATGGACCTGATCCGCGCGCTGCGCAAGCTCGGGTTCCTCGCCGGGATGGGGTGACGGTGGCTCACGGCGGCGCTCCGTGGCTCGGCGTGCTGCAGCTCGAGGTCGGCACGCCCTGGGCGCGGAGCCTGAAGGAGAAGCGGGCGTTGCTGCTGCCCCTGCTCACGCGCTGGCGCGCGCGGCCGGAGCTCTCCGTCGCCCGGCTCGCCGGTCTCGACGACCACGACCGCGAGACCTGGGCGCTCGCCGCCGTCGACGCCGACGCCGACCGCTTGCGCGCCGTGCTCGAACGCGCGCGCGACGAGGTGGTCGCGCACGGCCTCACCGTGCGCGCCGCCCGGCTCGACCTCGAGGCCTGGGACCCGCTGGACCCGCGCGACGGGGTACCCGAGCTGCCCGGGGCCGGCGCGACGACGCGGTAGCATGGTGGTCCACGCGAGGAGGACCTCCATGCCCCGACGTTCGGCCGACGCCGACGGCCCCCCGACCGACGCCCCAGACAAGACCAAGCCCGCGCCGACGGCGAAAGCCAAGCCGCGCCGCAAGGGTTCCGCCGTCCCCCGCACCGGCGTCGTCGACCACGTGCACGTCGCTGACGACGCGCTGGCGACGATCATCGGCCTCGCCGCGCACGAGGTGCCCGGCGTGGTCGGGATGGCGCCCGCCAGCCTGAGCGAGGGCCTGCGGCGGATCCTCGGCGTCTCCCAGGTCGACGAAGGCGTCGACATCGAGCGGTCCGACGACGGCGCGAGCGCGCGGGTGGGGCTGCACGTGGTCGTCGCGTACGGCGTGAACATCCCGGCCGTGGCCGAATCCGTCGTCCAGCGCGTGATCTACGCGGCGCGTACCTTCGCGGGCGTCAAGGTCGCCGACGTCAAGGTGCACGTCGCTGGGGTCAGTCGTGGCTGAGGGCGCTTCCGCTCCGGCCGCGGCCGTCGGGATCGACGCCGGGGTGCTCCCGGCGACGGCGCTGGCCGACGCCTTCGTCTTCGCCACCGATTTCCTCGGCGTGTACGTCGAGGAGGTCAACGCCCTGAACGTCTACCCCGTGCCGGACGGCGACACGGGCACGAACATGCACCTGACGCTGCAGTCGGTGCGCCGGCAGCTGCTCGAGGAGGCGCCCACGGC
>JARGGE010000298.1 GCA_029210865.1 Trueperaceae bacterium | reverse complement strand
CTCCGACGCTCGCCCCCCGGCCTTCGCGGTCCACTGTGGGTGTCGGCCGACCCGCTCCGGGACGCGCCGGCCTGCTCCGGTCACCGCGACCACCCCCGGCAGCCCGCTCGCGGTGACCGGGCCTTGCTGGCGTTCCTGGCGCGCCCGGCCGGCCCGCCAGGGGCCTCTGGTACCCTGGTGGCGACCACCCGCACCCCGGCCGCGCCCCGCTCGGGCGCCCGCTCGCCCCGGAGGGACGCCATGCGCATCCTGCACCCCACCGACTTCAGCCGCACGGCGGAGCACGCGCGCGTGCTCGCCATCGACCTCGCCGCCCGCAGCCACGCCACGCTCCACCTGGTGCACGTCCAGGAGCGCTTCGAGACCGATACGGCGCGCCGCTACGCACCGGTGCAGTCCGAGCGCATCAACGCCGAGCTGCAACGTCGGGCCGAGGAGGAGCGCGCCGGCGAGACCCGCCTGCTGCGCGAGCGGCTCGCCAACCTCGCGGCCCCGCCGGCGACGAGCGAACTCGTGTGGGGCCATACGTTGCGCGAACTGCTGCGCCTGGCGGGCGAACACGACCTGGTGGTCATGGGCGCCCACGGCGCGAACCCGTTCGACGAGGCCTTCCTCGGTGGGGTCGCCGGCCGCCTGGTCCGCCGCTCGCCCACCCCGATCCTCACGGTGCGCGAGACGTGCACCACCACCCAGGTGCGGCGCCTGCTCGTCGCCACCGACTTCGGCGAGGCGGCGCTGGCCGCCTGGACCTACGCCGGCCACCTCGCGCAGCGCGCCGACCTCGAGCTCGTCCTCGCGCACGTCGACACCGAGCACCGCACCGACGCGCGGGTGCCGGGCGAGCGGCTCGAAGCGCTCTCGGCGGGGCGCGCGGAGCGCTGCGTGGTGCGCGCCGGCCACCCGGTCGACGTGTTGCCCGCGCTCGCCGACGAGGTCGGCGCCGACGCGATCGTGGTCGGTCTCAAGCGCCACGGCGCGATCGCCGGCCTGCTGCTGGGCGCCCGCGCCGACGCGCTGCTGCGCTCGAGCCGCGTGCCGATCCTGAGCGTGCCGGCCACCTGAACCGCATCACGCGCCGTGGGTCGCGGCGGCGCCGCGACCCACGGCTGGACGCTCAGCCCGCGAAGGCCGCGTCGACGAGCGCGCGCGCCTCCTCGATCAAGCGGTCGAGGTGCGCCTCGCCGCCGAAGCTCTCCGCGTAGATCTTGTAGACGTCCTCGGTCCCGGACGGCCGCGCCGCGAACCAGCCGCGCTCGGTGACCACCTTCAGGCCGCCGATGGGGGCGTCGTTGCCGGGCGCGCGCGTCAGCACCGCCGTCACCGGGTCGCCCGCGAGCTCGGTGGCCGTGACCGCGTCCGAGCTGAGCGCCGCGAGCGCCTTCTTCTGCGCGGCGTTCGCCGGCGCGTCGACGCGCCGGTAGGCGGTGGCGCCCAGCTCGGCGGTCAACGCCGCGTGCCGCACCCCGGGGTCCGCGCCGGTGACGGCGGTGATCTCGGCGGCCAGCAGCGCGAGCAGGACGCCGTCCTTGTCGGTGGTCCAGGCGCGCCCGTCGCGGCGCAGGAAGCTCGCGCCCGCCGACTCCTCGCCGCCGAAGGCGAGCCGACCCGCGTGGAGCCCGTCGACGAACCACTTGAAGCCCACCGGCACCTCCTCGAGCCGGCGCCCGTGGCGCGCGACGACGCGATCGATCAGCGCGCTCGAGACGAGCGTCTTCCCCACCGCCAGCTCGCGCGACCAGCCGGGCCGGTGGCCGAGCAGGTAGTCGATCGCGACCGCGAGGTAGGCGTTCGGGTTCAGCAAGCCGGTGCCGGGCACCACGATGCCATGCCGGTCGGCGTCGGGGTCGTTGCCGAAGGCGACGTCGAAGCGCCCGGCGAGCCGCAACAGGTTCGCCATCGCGAAGGGCGAGCTGCAGTCCATGCGCACCTGACCGTCGTGGTCGAGCGGCATGAAGGCGAACGAGGCGTCGACGGTGCGGTCGACGATCACCAGGTCGAGCGCGTAGGCGTCGGCGATCCGGTCCCAGGTGGCCAGCGAGGCGCCGCCCATGGGGTCGGCGCCCATGCGCACGCCTGCGGCGCGCACGGCCTCGAGGTCGATCGCGTCGCGCAGGTCCTCGACGTACGGCCCGACCACGTCGCGCCGGTGCGTGGTGGCCGCCGCGAGCGCCACGCGCCACGCGACGCGCCGCACGCCAGCGAGGCCGGCAGCGAGCAGCTCGTTCGCGCGGGCCTCGATCGCGCGCGTGACCTCGGTGCCCGCGGGCCCACCGTGCGGCGGGTTGTACTTGATGCCGCCGTCGCCAGGCGGGTTGTGCGAGGGCGTGACGATCAGGCCGTCGGCGTCGTGGCCGTGGAGCGTGCGGTGGCGCAGGATCGCGTGCGACACCACCGGGGTGGGCAGCGGCGCCAGGTCGCGCTCGACCACCACGTCGACGCCGTTCGCCGCGAGCACCTCGAGGGCGGTCCGGAGCGCCGGCTCCGAGAGCGCGTGCGTGTCGGCGCCCAGGAACAGCGGCCCGGCGATGCCGGCCGCACGTCGGTGCTCCGCCGCCGCCTGCGCGATGGCGGCGACGTGGGCATCGTTGAACGAGCCCTCGAGCGAGCGGCCGCGGTGGCCGGACGTGCCGAAGGCGACCCGTTGGCGCGGGTCGCTCGCGTCGGGGGCGTCGGTGTAATACGTGGCGACGAGCCGGGGCACGTGCGCGTGGGCGTCGGGACCGGCGGGGTGGCCAGCGTCGGGATGCACGGGCATGGATCCTCCTGGCGGAACGCGGAACGGTTCGCAGCAGGCTACCGCGGCCGCCCGCGCGCGACCGCCACCTCGCGCCGCTCGTGAAGGATCGCGCGTCTTCGTTCACCCGACTGAATCGATGTGATCCAGGACCCGATCGTTCACCCGAGTGAAGGGCGTGATGGACCGCCGATGCCGACGCCCCCACCCCCCGACCCCCGCGACGCGCTGGTGCTCGAGCTCTCGAGCCAGCTCCTGCCCTTCGCCCACGCCCTGCGCCACGCGGCGGAACGCGTGTTCGCCCCGCTGGGGCTGCGCACGTCGCGCGTGCTCGTCCTCGAGCTCATCCACCGCGGCGTCGACCAGCCGAAGGCCTTGGCCGAGGTGCTCGAGACGGTACCGAGCGCCGTCACGGCGATCTTGGCCGACCTGGAGGGGAAAGGCCTCATCGAGCGCACGACCGACCCGGACGACCGCCGCCGCGTGCGCCTGCACCTGAGCGCGGCGGGCGACGCGACCTACGCCCGGCTCGGCGCCGCCTGGCTCGAGGCCGGGCGGGCCTACCTCGACGGCGTCGACCTCGACGACCTGCACGCGGTCGCCCGCGTCGCGGCCCAGGTCGCCCGGCGGACCCCGTCGTGAGGGTTCGCGCGAGGCCCCGCGGGCGGCTGCGCACCGCGCTGGTCCTCACCGTGCTGCTGGGCGCCCCGCTCGCTGGCGCCCAGGGCGCCGCGACCGCCGACGCGACCGTCGACGCCACTTCGACGCCGGCCGCGGTCGCCGCGCTGCTCGAGGGCCTCGCCGCACACCCGGGGCGCCGCGCCGCGG
This sequence comes from Trueperaceae bacterium, assembly GCA_029210865.1. Lineage (GTDB taxonomy): Bacteria > Deinococcota > Deinococci > Deinococcales > Trueperaceae > JAABTL01. The sequence continues at coordinate 503 of JARGGE010000298.1, read as the reverse complement.
ACGCGCTCGCCGAGGCGGCGGCGCTGCGCCTCGACGCGGTGCGCCAACCGCTCTCGCTGGTGCTGCGCTTCGACGCCCAGCGCTTGACCGTCGACCCGGCCGAGGAGCCGCTGCCGCCCCCCTTCGACGAGCTCTTCGCGATCGACGCCGCCAGCGAGTCGCTCTCCGCCACGCTGCTGCTGCGTCCGTTCCTCGCCGGCGACCTCGCCGACCTGGCCGACCAGCGCCGCGCCGACGCGGAACGCGCCGCCCTGCAGGCCCGCGAGGCCGCCGCGCAGCTCGAGGCCCAGACGGTCCAGGCCGCCCTCGGGGTCTGGCTCGCCGACCTCGCCGTCGAGCTCGCGGCGCAGGGCGAGGCCCTGGCCGCCGCCGCCGCGGACGCCGCCGAGCGCCGTGCGGCCGTGGGCGGCGCGAACGAGGTCGAGCTCGGCGAGGCCGACCGCGCCTGGCGCGAGGCGGCCGCCAGCGTGCGCGAGGCCCGCGCCCAACGTGACCTCGCGACC
>JARGGE010000297.1 GCA_029210865.1 Trueperaceae bacterium | reverse complement strand
GGCGTCGACGAAGATCGCGCCGGCGAACGAGCCGCCCTGGAAGGTCGCGTTCCGGAGGTCGGCGCCGGTGAAGTCGTGGCCACGGAAGTCGCCGTCGAGCACGGCGTCCTCGAGGTCGCCGCCGACGGAGTCCTCCGGGGCGGGTTCGCCGTCGATCGTCGGCTCGTCGAGCTCCGGTTCGGCCGGCTCGGTGGCCGGCTCTTCCGCCGGCGCCTCGTCGGCCGGCTCCTCTGCCGGCACTTCGTCGGCGGGGGCCGTCTCGGGGGTCTCGGCGATCTCCTCGATGGGCGCCTCGTCGCCGTAAGGCGCGTCGGTGAGCGGATCGGCGACGGTGCCGCACGCGGCGAGGACGCCGACGAGCAGGAGGGGACGGCGAAGGGGGAAGGCGGAACGGTCCATGGCAACCTCCGGATCGTTCGGCCGGTCGCGCTACTGGCTCGCCCCGTCCCAAGCGCCCGAATACGGGTACGGGGTTCGTCGTCCCCGAAGGATGGCCCGCCGCGTGGTGCGGCGTTGGATGCCTGGAGGATGCCGGAACCCTGCTTTCGGAACCCTGAACCGTGCGGCGGGTCAGCCTGCCTTGCCGGCCACCTCGGCGGGCGCCTTCGTCGGCGCCCACGGGCACGAGGCCGGGTGGAGGATGCGGTGCAGCAGCAGCACCACCAGCGACGCGCCGATGGCCACCCCGAAGACGGCGACGGTGCCGCCGATCGACTCGAGCAGCGTCGGACGGAACAGCATGACGAGCGCCAGCGCGAGCATCACCGCCCCGCCCACGAGCTTGAGGACGCGGCCCTCGCGCTCCTCGATGCGGGCGGCGCGCATGGTCACCACGACCGCGCCGAAGACGACGAGCTCGTCGAGCAGGTAGATGACCATGTAGAGCACCAGGAGCAACACGAACGCGCCGGCGCCGGCGCCCGCATCGGCGAGGATCGTCGTCCACAGCACGGGGAGCCCCGCCGTGCAGGGGAGCTCGACGAGCGTCACCCCGAGCGCCATGCCGCCGGTGGCGGCGAGCGTGGCGGGCAGCGAGGCGCGCGCGTTCATGATGCCGCGGATGCGCTTGTAGATGCCGGGCTTCTGGGCGTCGTCGATCGTGAGGCTGATCCCCTGCTTGTAGGCCACGTAGTCCTTGAGGTTGATCAGCGCGAACGCCAGCGCGATGACCGCGACCAGCACGCGGATCCACCCGAGGAACGAGACGTAGGAGAAGATGCTGAACAGACCGGCGATGAAGAGGCCGTACACCGTCGCCGTGACGACCAGGAAGGTGAGGCCCACCAGCAGCACCCGACGGCGCGACTTGGAGTTGATGACCACCGCCAGCAAGAGCGCGAGCACCCAGAGCGAGCAGGGGTTGAAGCCGTCAACGAAGGCGATCAGCGCGGTGGAGAGCCACAGCGCCCGGCTGCCGACGTCGATCGCCCCGAAGAGCGGGACGTCGATCGTGGTACCGCCGGACGGACCGGACGGCGGCGGCGGCGCCGCCGGCGCGGGGGTCGGGACGAACTGCTCGCGCAGCTCCGGCGCCACCCGGTCGACGGGATCGGGCGCCGCGTAGGTCCCGTAGCGGGCGACCGCGTCGGTCATCTGGCGGCCGTAGGCGTCGGTGTAGCCCACCCACACCTCGTCGCCGATGAAGGTCATCGGCACGCCGGTCACGGGGCGCCCGAAGGCCTCCGCCATGGCCGCCATCAGCGGCCGGTTCTCCGGCACGTTGTAGACCTCGTACGCGTGGATGACGACGTTCGGGTGGTCGGCGAGCAACTGCTCGTGGAAGACCTTCTGCGCCGCGCAGTGCGGGCAGCCGTCGCCCCAGAAGAAGTAGACGGGCACGGGGAACGGGTCGCCCTGGGCGAGGGCACCGGGGCTCACGAGGGTCGCGAGCAGGGTGAAGAGCAGGAGCCACGGGTTCGAGCGATTCGGGCGAACGAAGCGCATCATACCGACCACGTTGGCGCCGCCCGACCCCATGCCGCCAGTGGCGGGCGTCCCCTGCGGTTGCCGCGTGCCCGCGAACCACGTTCCCCCGTCGGAGACATGGCCACCCCGCCCGACCCCCTCGACGTGCGCCTGCTGGGGCCGCCGGCGTTGGCGTGGCGCGCCGAGCCGCTGGCGGTGCGCTCGCGCAAGGAAGCCGCGCTCCTGCACCACCTCGCGCTGCGTCCTGGTGGGGTGCGCAAGGAGGCCCTCGCCGAGCTGCTGTGGGGACCGGGCCGGCGTGGGAACCTGCGGGTCGCGCTGCACCACCTGCGCCATCTGCCGGGCGCGGACGCCTGGCTGATCGACGAAGACCCCGTCGCGCTGCACGTGAGCAGCGACCTCGCACGCTTCGAGCTCGCCGTCCACGACGATCCGGAGGCCGCGCTGGCCGCATGGGACGGGCTGCCCGACGGCGTGCCCGCGCGCTCCTGGCTGCTGCACGGCCTCGACCTCACGGGGGCGCCCACCTTCGGCGACTGGCTCGAGGTGGAGCGCGAGCACGTTGCCGCGGCGCGGGCGGACGCGCTCCTGCGCGCCGCCGAACGCGCCGAACAGGAGGAGCGCTACGCCGACGCCGTCCGCTGGAGCCGCCGGCTGCTCGCCGATGATCCCCTGCACGAGACGGCCACCCGCGCGCTCATGCGCGCCGCCTGGCTGAGCGGCGATCGCGAGGGAGCCGTGGCCGCCTACGAGCGCTGCCAGCGTGCGCTGGCGGCCGAGCTCGGCCTCGAGCCGCTCGAGGAGACGCAGGCGCTGCTCGCCCAGGTGCGCGCCGGGACGCGCGCGCCGCGCCCCGTGCCGCCACGATCCACGCCGCCACGATCCACGCCGCCACACCCCGTCGCGACGCCGGCCAGCGACCCGAACGCGACGGGCCCGGTCGCCGCGGTGCCGGCGAGCTTCATCGGTCGCCGGGACGAGCACGCCCGCGTGCGCGACGCCCTCGCGGCCGGCCGCGTCGTCACGCTCGTGGGGCCGGGCGGCATCGGCAAGACCCGGCTCGCCGAGCACGTCGCCGACGCCTGGCCGGGGTCGGTGGCGCGGGTGCCCCTGGGCTCCCTGACGCACGTGGGCGACGTCGTTCCGGCGGTGCTGACCGCCGTCGGCAGCGGGGCCGCGCGCGGCGACGCCGCCGGGACGCTGGCGACGGCGATCGGCCACTGGGCGCTCACCCACGGCAGCCCTCGGGCCCCCGCGCTGCTGCTGCTCGACGAGGCCGAGGCGATCCTCGCAGGCGTCATCGACGTGGCCGACGCCACGCGCGGCACCGACCCCACGGTGGCGATCCTGGTGACGTCGCGCGTCGAGCTCGACGTGCCGGCCGAGGCCGTCGTGCGCCTCGACGGACTCGAGGGCGACGCCGCGGTCGCGTTGTTCGAGCGCTTCGTCGCCGATCGCGCCCCCGGCTTCGCACTTGGCGGCGACGAGCGCGCTGCGGCGGCCGCGCTGACCCGGGCGGTGGACGGATCGCCGCTGGCGCTCGCGCTCGCGGCGAGCTGGGTGCCCGAGGTCACCGTCGCCGAGGTCGCGGCCGGGGTGGACGCCGGCCTGGCCGCCGCGACGGCCACGCTGGGCGGGCCCCTCGGCGACGCCGCGCCCGTTCACCGGCACGCCTCGCTGCGGGCGGCGCTGGCGCACTCGTGGCACCTGCTGACGGACGCCGAGCAGGCCTGGCTGGCGCACGCCTCGGTCTTCCCGGGCGGCTTCGACGCGGAGGCTGCCGCCGCGGTGGCGGGCGCCGACCGGCGCACGCTGCTCGCGTTGGTGCGCAAGTCGATGCTGCAACGCGATTGCGCCGGGCGCTACCGTCTCCACGCGGTGGTGCGCCTGTACGCGGCGGAGGCGCTCGATCAGCGAGGTGAGCGCACCGAGGCCGAACGGCGCCACGGCGCCTGGGCCCTCGGTCCGCTGCTCGCGGGCCTGCGGCGTCCCGGACCCACCTGGGTGATCGACGCGGAGGCCGCCCGCCTCGCCTTCGACGACCTGCGCGCCGCCTGGGACCGCTGCATCGTCGACGACGTGGCGGTCCTCACCGACGCGGTCGAGCCGATCGCCGCGGTGGTGGACCACCTGGGGCGATGGCG
>JARGGE010000296.1 GCA_029210865.1 Trueperaceae bacterium | reverse complement strand
GATGGCGCGACGCGGACGCGTGGTTCGCCCGCGCCGAGGTGCGGCTGATGGGCGTGCCAACGACGCACGCGCGCCCGCTGCGGGCTGCGTTGGCCGTCGCGCAGGCTCGGGCCGACGGGCTGCTGCGCGGCCCCGAGGCCGCGCTGGCGCGGCTCGACGCGGTGGCGGACGCGTTCGACGCCGGCACGCCGCGCACCCGAGCGGACGCTGCGCGCGTGCGCGGCCACGCCCTCCTCGACCTCGCGCGCTACGAGGACGCCGACGCCTGGCTCACGCGGGCGGCCGCCGGCTTCGAGGCCGTCGGCGACGACCGCGCGCTGGCGAGCACGATCAACCTGCAGCGCCTGGTCGCTCGCGATCGCGCCGCCCCAGGGCGCGCCGCCGCGGCCTTCGAACGGGTGCTGGCGATCGCCGAGCGCGCCGACCTGCCGGTCGCGCGCGGCGCCGCGCTCGCCAACCTCGCGGGCCTGCATCCCCCCACCGACCGCTGGTCGAACCGGTCGACCTGCTCACGCGCGCGGCCGACGCGCTCCGCGAAGCGGGGTTCGTGCCCGCGCTCGCCGCCACCCTCGGCAACCTGGGCGAACGCCTCCAAGAAGCCGGGCTCCCGGGGGCGCGCGCCGCGTTCGCCGAGGCCGTCGCGCTCTACGACGACCTCGGCGTCCCCGCGTGCGCCCCGCTGGTGGGGCTGGCCGAGAAGAGCGGCGCCGTGGAGCGCCTTCGCCTCGCGCGCCGCGCCGTCGCGGAGGCGGACGCGATCGACGACGTGCGCGTGCTCGCCTTCGGCCACGCGCTCCTTGCACGACTCGCAGCCGACGAAGGGGACCGGGACGAAGCGGCGCGCCGCTTCGTGGCAGCTGTGGCGGCCGCCTCGCGGGCCGACCCCGTCGCCCGCACCCACGTCCTGCGCGACCGGGCGCACTGGCACCACGCGCAGGGCGCGCGCGAGGCCGCGCTCGCCGACCTGGTGGCTGCGCTCGAGGCGGCCATGGCGGCGCGGATGGCGACGCCACTGCTCCTGGTCGCCCGCGCCGCCGCGTGGCGCGCCGCCCTCGCCCAGGCGGCGAACGACGGCGGGCCGGACGACGATCGAGCCCTCGGCCAGCGTGTGCTCGACGTGCTCTACGCCACCGCGGAGGCGTGCGAACTGCCGCGCTGGGTGGCGTCGTCGCGCGCCGCGTCCGGCCGTGACGCGGCCGAAGGCTCGGCCGCTCGGGGCGCCGCGGACGCCCAACTGGGTTCGGGATCGTCCCCGGCGAGCGGCGCGAGCGGCGCGTCCCGCTCGCACGCGGGCCCGGCGAAGGCGCCCGTCAGATAGGCCGTCAAGGCGACTACGTCGGGGAAGCTCAGCACCCGACCGCTTCGCAGGTCGGTCAGGCGGGCGCGGCAGGGCGCGGCGCCGTCGTCGTCACGCCACAACCGGAGCGACAGGAGGGTGTCTCGGCGCATGCGTCAGGGTGCGCCGGGCCCCGTGAACCGACCGTTGCCGGGCCCACCCGCGCGCGGTCGGCCGCGCCCGCGCGCCTTTAGCTGGCGACGGCCTCGCGGAAGCGGTCGAGGTCCTCGGTAGCGCCGATGACCACCAAGCGGTCGCCCACCGCGACGTCGAAGTCGGCCTTCGGGCCGATCGTGAGGCCTTCACCGCGCTCGACCGCGACCACCTGCACGCGGAAGCGGTTGGGCAGGCGCTGGTGCGCGAGCGTCCCCACCAGCTTCTCGCCGGCGACGATCTCGAGCACCCCGTGCGCGTCGCCCAGGGCGAACGCGTCGACCAGCGAGGGCGTCACCATCTGCTGCGCCAGCCGCACGCCCATGTCGTGCTCCGGGCGCACGACCTCGTCCGCGCCCACCTTCATCAACACGTGGCCGGCGAGCTCCGACGTCGCCTTGGCCACCAGGTGCTGGGCGCCGAGCGCCTTCGCGGCGGCGGTCGCCAGCACGCTCGCCTCGAAGGCCTCGCCGATGGCGACGAACACCGCGTCGAAGTTGGCCACGCCCACCTTGGCGAGCTCGTCCTGCTCCGAAGCGTCGAGGATCTGCACGTGCGTCGCGTGCGCCATGACGTCCTCGAGGGCCGCCTCGTCGCGGTCGACCACCATGACCTCGTGGCCGAGCTCGAAGAGCGTGCGCGCCAGCGCGCTGCCCAGGCTCCCGGCGCCGATGACCAAGTACGAACGGATCTTCATGCCATCTCCTTCGACGCCGCCTTGCGGCGCGGGCGCGCAGCGCACCCGGGTCCCCTCATCCGATCACCACGTCCTCGCGCGGGTAGCGGCGCACCTGGTCCACCGGGACCTCGGCCACCGCCAGCGCGAGCGTGAGCAGGCCGACGCGGCCGACGAACATGAGCGCCACGATGATCAGCCGCCCCGCCTCCGACAAGAGCGGCGTCGCCCCCATCGACAGACCTACCGTCCCGAAGGCCGACACCGCCTCGAAGGCGAGCGCACCGAACGGCACGTCGGGGTCGGTGACCCCGAGCGTCACCACCGCGACGACCAGCACCGCCGACGCCCACGTGGCGAGCGCGGCGGCGCGGCCGACGAGCGCGGCGCCGAGCGTGCGGCCGTACACGACCGCGTCGCCGCGGCCGCGCCCGACCGCGATCGCGGCGAGCAAGAGCACGGCCACCGTGGTCGTCTTCACGCCGCCGGCCGTCGAGCCCGGGTTGCCGCCCACGAACATGAGCAGCGACGTGAAGGCCTGCCCGGGCGGCGTCATCGCGGCGACGTCGACGACGTTGAAGCCCGCGGTCCGGGGCGTCAGCCCCTGGAACACCGCAGCGATCAGGCGCGCCGGCCAGGGGAGCGCGCCCAGCGTCGCGGGGTTGCGCCACTCGAGCATCGCGATGCCGACGATGCCCAGCACCACCAGCGCGCCGGTGGTGGCGAGCGCCAAGCGCGTGTGGAGCGTGAGCGGCACCCGCCGACGCCCGACGCGTCCGGGCTCGGCGCGGCCGCGGTCGAAGCGCGCGCGCAGCGCCACCCCCACGTCGGTGACGACGACCAGGCCGAGGCCGCCAGCGACGAAGAGCGCGACGACGACCAGCGCCACCGCGGGATCGGCGACGAAGCCCACCAGGCTGTCGGCGAACAGCGAGAACCCGGCGTTGTTCCATGCGCTCACGCTGTGGAAGAGCGCCAACCAGGCGCCCGACGTCCACCCCGCCTCGCGGGCGAACCCAGGCCACAGCGCCAGCGCGCCGAGGAGCTCGATGCCGGTGGTCACGAGCACCAGCGCGCGGACGAAGCGCACCACGCCGGCCACCTGCAGCCGGTTCGTCTGGACCTGCAACCCCAGCCGATCCGCGACGCCCAGGCGCCGCCCGAGCGTGAACGCCACCAGCGCGCCGACGGACAGCACGCCCAGACCGCCCGTCTTGATGAGCAGCAGCAGCACCGCCTCGCCGAGCGGCGAGAGCGCCGTGCCTGGATCGACGACGATCAGGCCCGTGACGCACACGGCGCTGGTGGCCATGAACAGGGCGTCCGAGAGCGTGAGGCGCATGCCCGGCGCGTGGGAAAGCGGCAGCGCGAGGAGCACCGTGCCCACCGCGATCGCCGTGAGGAAGCCCAGCACGACGGCCTGCGGCGGGCGCACACGACGGCGACGGGCGGACCGGGTCACGTCGGGCCCACGCTACGCCCGTCGGCTCCGTCGGCGCCAGGGAAGCGCCACACGCGCGTGGCCACCCGCGCGACCAGCCGGCGGTCGTGGCTCGCCAGCAGCACGGTCCCCGGGTACGCCACCAGCAGTTCCTCCAACGCCTCGACCGCGCGCACGTCGAGGTGGTGCGTCCGTTCGTCGAGCACCAGCAGGTGGGCGTCGGACGCCGCGACGCACGCCAGCGTCAGGCACCGCCGCTCGCCCCCCGAGAACTCGGAAAGCGGCCGCTGGGGACCGTACGGCACGCCCGCGTCGGCCGTCGCCCGCCACACGTCGGCGGCGCGCAGGTCGGCGCGCACGCGCCGGAGGACGTCGCCGACCGTCGCGACGCCCGCACCCGCCCACGGCTCGGCGACCTGGGCCACCTCGGCGATCCGCAGCCCCACGCCGCGACGCACCTCGCCGCCGTCCGGGGCG
>JARGGE010000295.1 GCA_029210865.1 Trueperaceae bacterium | reverse complement strand
GGTCAGGAAGCCGAAGCGTTCCGGCAGCGCCATCGCCTCGATCCACTGGAGCAGCTCCTTCTTCTGGATGTAGAGGTGGGCGTTGGGGAACTGGTCGATCGAGCCCATGTGGTCGTAGTGCGCGTGCGTCAGGACGATGTCGGTGACGTCCTCGGGGCGCACCCCCAGGGCGGCGAGGCGCTCGAGCGGCGAGACCCACTCGACCACGGCGAAGTCCTCGGCCATCTGCGCGCCGTTGCCCTCGCGCATGAATCCGGTGTCGATCAGCACGGTCCGTTCGGCGTTGCGCGCGAGCACGAAGGAGAACGGCAGGTCGACGGTGCCGCGGTCGTACACGCCGAGCAGGAGGCTGGCGACGGGTTGGTCCTTGCTGCGGGCGTACTCGATGACGTGGACGTCGTAGGTCGCCTTCGGTGTGGTGGTCATGGGGTTCCTTCCTCGGCGCCGGCCGGGCGCAGCGCGGCGTAATCGCTCACGAGCAGCCGGTACGGGGCCTCGTCCTCGTCCACGTCGGCGAAGCGGCCGATCGGTTCGACGAAGACGTTGTCGGTGGCGTCGTCGTTGACGCTCGAGACCTCGCCGGCCACCACCGTGCCGCCCTCGGCCCAGAAGGCGTGGTAGCAGCCGGGCACGAGCGTCACGCTCTCGCCCGCGTGCAGCACGAGCCGCTCCGCCGGTGCGAGCGTGCGCGCGCGGCCGTCGGTCCACACGGTGAGCGGTTCGCCTCGGGGCTCGGCCGGCGCGGCGCTCGACCGGAGCTCGAGGACCAGGCGGCCGACGCCGCCGCGGTGGATGATGTCCTCGGTCTTGCGCACGTGGGCGTGCATGGGGGTGCGCTGCCCGTCGCCGATGAGCAGGAGCTTCTCGGCGTAGGGCTTGTCGGGCGGACCGTCGGGCGCCGGCGCCAGCTGGCCGTTGCGCAGCGTGACCAACGTCAGCCCCACCCGCGCGAAGCGCCCCAGCCCGAAGTCGGTCACGTCCCAGCCGAGGCCGGGTCGACGCGCGCCCTCCAGGTCGGCGCCCTGCGCTGCCCAGTCGGCCGGGGTCAGGCCGGCGAAGGGCGGGAGGTGCACGCCGGCGTCGCGCAGGATGCGCTCGGCGTCGCGGATGGCGGCGTTGATCTCGGAGCGTCGCATGCGCGCCTACTTGACCGCGAGGGCGTTGGCGGGGGAGCCGGCGCCCCCGATCTTGTGGAGCGGCGCCGCCGTGAACAGGCCGACGTAGCGGCCGTCGCGCGCGCAGTCGTCGGCGAGTTGGTCCAGGACGAACATCTCGCCGACCGCCAGGCCCAGCAGCGGGATGATGCGGAAGTGCAGGTAACTCTCGTAGGTGGCCTCGGGGTCGGGGGCGTTCCACGGCCCGCTCGGCAGCACCTCGAGCGCGGGCACGTCGCAGCCGATCGCCGCGATGTGGGCGTCCCACAGCCAGGCCGCCATCGCCTCCGTGCCCACCAGCCCCGGCGTCTTCAGGTCCTGCCCGGCCTGGGCGAGCGCGCGGCGGGTGGCGGCGTCCTGCTGCTCGTACCAGCCCACCCAGCCCATCCGCACGAGCAGGACGTCGCCGGTCTCGAGGGCGACGCCCTGTGCGGCGAGGGTGGCCTCGAGGTCCTCGGGGGTGACGCCGTCGGGCTCGTCGCCGCGCAGCGGCCGCCCGACGCTGGCGCGGTAGCGGGCGACGTCGGCGAGCACGAAGCGGCCGACGATGCCGTGGCGCGCGTAGTGGTCGACGCCGTTGCGGCTGCCGGGGCGGCCCGTGATGTCGGCCTGGGTGCGGCCGTTGTAGTAGCCGTAATGCGGGTGCGGCATGTGGCACAGGGCGTCCCACTGGCTCGAGGCCTGCGGGTAGAAGCGGTCGTAGTAGTCGTCGGCGCCCGGGTGCAGGTCGATGATGTGGTGCTCGAGCGGCTTGCGGCCCAGGATCGGCGGGTCGGGCAGCTCGACGTCCCAGTTGAGCGAGAAGACGCGCCCCTCGCTGGGCAGCGCCAGCGCGGCGCGCACCCGTTCGGGCGTGAGCAGGTTGATCGTGCCGAGCTCGTCGTCGTCGCCGAACACGCCCCAGGCGGAGCCGGGGGGCTTGCTCGGGTCGATCGGCAGCTCGCGGTAGGCGGGAAGCGGGCGGGCGGGGTGGGTCATCGCGTGGCGTACCTCCGCGCGACCGTGCTGAGGCCGACGGCCGCGATCAGGATGCCCCCTTGGAACACGTACTGGTAGAAGGTGGGCGCGCCGAAGATCGCCAGGCCGTTGAAGCCGATGCCGATGATCAACACGCCGATGAACGTGCCGGGCACGTGGAACTCGCCGTCGCGCAGGGTGGCCGAGCCGAGGAAGACCGCCGCGAACGAGTTCAGCAGGTAGGCGTCGGCCGCGGTGGTGGTGCCGCTGCCGATGAGCGAGGCGAGCAGGATGCCGGTGAGGCCCGCCGCCATCGCCGCGACCACGAAGGCGAGGATCTTGATGCGGTCGACGCGGATGCCGGTCAGGCGCGCGGCCTCGATGTTGCCGCCCACGGCGCGGATGCGCTGGCCGGTCTCGGTCCGGTTGACCAGCAGCCACAGCAGCGTCAACACCGCGAGCATGATCAGGATGTTGTTGGGGATGCCGAAGGAGGAGCCGAGCGAGAGGTTCAGGAACGCCTCGGGCACCCCGGTCGCGATGGGCGCGCCGGTGGAGTAGGCGTAGTTCATCCCGACGATGATGCTGCCGCTGCCCAGCGTCGCGATGACGCTGTTCACGCGCAGCTTCGAGACGATCAGGCCGTTCACCACGCCGATCAAGGCCGAGACGCCGAGGACGATGACGATGGCGAGCAGGATCGGGAGGCCGTTGTGCACCAACAGGCCGGTCACCAGCACGCCGGCGAACGAGGCGCCGTAACCGATGCTCAGGTCGAGCTCGCCGACGATGACCGCCACGGTGAGGCCGCCCGCGATGATCGCGGTGAGCGACGCCTGGTTGAGGATGTTGACGAAGTTCGAGACGGTGAAGAAATAGCCGGGCGCGGCGAGGCTGAACGCCACGATCATCAGCACCATCCCCACCAGGGTGCCGTACTTCGCCAGCCAGGCGAAGGAGCGCCGGCGGCGCTGACGGGCGCCGTCGCCGGCCTCGGGCGCGTTCGGGTTGGTGTCCATGCCGTCCTTCCTCATGCGGTGTGCCCGTAGCTGAGGTGGAGGATGCCCTCCTTGGTGATCGCGTCGCCGCGGAGCTCGCCGGAGACGCGCCCCTCGGTCATGACGAGCACCCGGTCGCACAGCCCCGGCAGCTCCTCGTTGTCGGAGGAGATGACCAGCACGGCCGCGCCGCGCTCGGCGAGCTCACGGATGATGTGGTGGATCTCGGTGCGGGCGCCGACGTCGACGCCGCGCGAGGGCTCGTCGAGGATGAGCACCTTGGTCTCGAGGCGGAGCCACTTGCCGATGACGACCTTCTGCTGGTTGCCGCCGCTGAGCTGGCGGACGGGCGTGTCGACCCCCTCGGCCTTGATCCGCAGCCGCTCCATGACCGACCGCGCCCGCGCGCCGCTCTTGCGGTCGCTCACGAACGGCAGCCCGGGGACGGCGCGGACCGGCCGCAGGTGCGGCAGGTTGAGGTTGAAGCGCACGCTCTCGTCGAGGACGAGCCCCGACGAGCGCCGCTCTTCGGGCACCAGGACGACGCCGCGCTCGACCGCGTCGAACGGGGCGGTCGGGCGGTACGGCCGCCCCGCGAGCTGCATGCGACCGCCCTCGGGGGCGTCGACGCCGAAGATCAGGCGCGCGAGCTCGGTACGCCCCGCGCCGACCAGCCCGGCGAGCCCCAGCACCTCGCCGGCGCGGAGCCGGAACGAGACCTCCTTGACCTTGGGCGCGCGCCGCAGGCGGTCGACCTCGAGCACCACCTCGCCCGCTTCGTGCCCGTGCCCGAGCCCTTCGCCCGCCTCGGCCAGCTCGCCGCCGACGATGCCGCGCACGAGCGCGCTGCGGGTCATGGCGGCGCGCTCCAGGTACAGCACGCGCTCGCCGTCCTTGAAGACGGTGACGACGTCGCACAGGTGCAGGATCTCGTCGAGGCGGTGCGAGACGTACAGGATGGCGATGCCGTCGGCGGCCAGGTCGCG
>JARGGE010000294.1 GCA_029210865.1 Trueperaceae bacterium | reverse complement strand
CGCTCGCGCGCCTCTCGTCCGAGGAGTCGGGCAAGCCGCTGGGCGAGGCCAAGGCCGAGTGGTCGTCGGCGGGCAACCACCTCACCTGGTTCGCCGCCGAGGGCGCGCGCGCCTACGGACGCCTGATCCCGTCGCGCTCGCCCGCCCGCCGCATCGAGGTGCGGCCCCAGCCGCTGGGCGTGGTCGCGACGATCACCGCCTGGAACTTCCCCGTCTACAACGTGATGCGGTCGCTGGCGGCGGCGCTCGCGGCGGGCAACGCCGTCGTCGTGCGTCCGAGCGAGCTGACGCCCCGCTCGGCGCTCGCCTTTGGCCGCGCGCTCCAGGAGGCGGGCGCCCCGCCCGGCGTCGTCAACGCGATCAACGGCGAGCCCGCCGCCATGGCGCAGGTCTTCCTCGACGACCGGCGCGTCCGCAAGATCGCCTTCACCGGCAGCCCGCGCGTCGGCAAGCTGCTCATGGACGGCGCCTCGCGCACGCTGACGCGGCTCTCGCTCGAGCTCGGCGGGAACGCGCCGGTGCTCGTCTTCCCCGACGTCGACGTGGCCGAGGTCGCCAAGCAGGCGGCCGCCTGGAAGCTCCGCAACGCCGGTCAGGTGTGCGTCGCGCCGCAGCGCTTCCTGGTCCACGCGGACGTCGCCGACGCCTTCACCGACGCGGTGGTGGCGGAGGTGGCGAAGCTGCGCGTCGGGCACGCCTTCGAGGCGGGGACGCAGGTCGGACCGCTGGTCACCGCGCGCCACCGCGAGCGCGTCGCCGACCTGGTCGGCCGCAGCGTCGCGGCCGGCGCGCGCGTGGTCGCGGGCGGGGCGGCGCTCGAGCGGGCCGGGTTCTTCTACGCCCCCACGGTCCTCGACCGCGTCCCCGACGGCGCGCCGGTGCTGCAGGAGGAGGTCTTCGGTCCGGTGCTGCCGGTGCAGCGCTTCGCCGACCTCGACGAGGCGCTGCGGCTCGCGAACGCCACCGAGTACGGCCTCGCCGCCTTCGTCATGACCCACCGCCTCGAGACCGCGATCCAGGCGAGCGACGGCCTCGAGTTCGGCATGGTCTCGGTGAACGACTGGCTCCCCGCCACCCCCGAGGCGCCCTTCGGCGGCGTGAAGGGCTCGGGCATGGGGCGCGAGAGCGGGGCAGAGGGGCTCGCCAAGTACCAGGAGCTCAAGACCGTCTACACCGGTGGTCTGAGGTAGGCGTGCGGCGCCCGAGCGGTTCGAACGCGATGCTCATCGCCGCGCCGTAGACTCTTGGCCGCATGAGCCACTCCGCCCCCGAACCCACCACCGTCGCCGCCCCGCCACCCCCGCCCGGCGCGGCGGCGCGCCTCGGCGACCTCGACCCGGTCACGCGGACCGCGGTCCGGCGCACGATGCGGCTGTCGGTGTTCGAGGGCTCGCTGACGCAGGTCTTCCTCAACTGGACGGCGGGGAGCGTGCTGATCGGCTTCATGCTGCACCTGGGGGCCTCGCCGGCCGAGATCGCCCTCGTCGGCTCGGTGCCGCTGCTGTCGCAGATCGCCAGCCCGGCCGCCGCCTACCTGGCAGCCGCGTTCGGGTAGCGCAAGCTGCTGGCCGTCCTCATGGCGCTCGTCTCGCGCCTCACCTGGCTGCTCGCGGCGGCGCTGCCCATGGTCCCGATGCCCGACGCCTGGCGGCCCTCGGTCCTCATCCTGGTGGTGCTGGTGAGCAGCTTCTTCCTGGCGGCGAACGGTACCCTGTGGGCCGCCTGGATGGGCGACGTGGTGCCCGAGCGCGAGCGGGGCCGCTTCTTCGGGCTGCGCGCCGGCATCGTCGGGGTCATCGCCATGGTGGCGAACCTGGGCGCCGGCGCCTTCCTCGACCGCGTCGCGGCACCGCTGTCCTTCCAGGTGGTCCTGGTCGCCTCGGTGGTCATCGCGCTGCTCGGCGTCGCGGTCTACCTGCTGCAGTTCGACCCGCCCACCACGGTCGAGCGGGTGCGCTGGCAGCAGCTGCTGACGCTGCCATGGCGCGAACCCGGCTTCAACCGCTTCCTCCGCTTCGCGCTCTACTGGCAGTTCGTGGTGCTGCTCGCCGCGCCGTTCGTCTTCCCGTACTTCCTCGACGAGCTGAACCTCACCTTCACGCAGGTGGCCATCTGGTCCTCGATCGCCGCCCTGACCGCGCTCGCCACCACCTACCTGTGGGGGCGGCTCGCCGACCGCACCGGCAACCGGGGGGTGCTGGCGATCGGCACCTTCCTCGCGGGCCTGCTGCTGCCGGCCACCTGGATCCTCGCCGGCCTCACCGGCGACGTCCGCTGGGTCTGGGTCTCGGCGGCGTTCGACGCGATCGCCTGGGGCGCCAACGGTCCGGCGATCTTCAACCTGGCGCTCGTCTCGGCGCCGCGCGCGAACCGGGTGGTCTTCATCGCGATGTACAGCCTCGGGACCGGCATCGCCGGGTTCGCGGGCGACGCCCTCTCTGGGCCGCTCCTGGTGTTCCTCCGGCGCTTCGAGACGTCGCTGTTCGGAAGCACCTGGACGGCCTACCACTGGCCTTCGTGATCTCGGGGGTGCTGCGGATGCTGGCCTGGCTGTGGCTGCGAAGCGTGCCCGAGGCCGACGCCTGGCGCACCCGCGACCTGTTGCGCAGCATGCGCACGGGCTGGAAGGGCATGGGGTTCCACTGGCGCTGAGGGATCGCGCCCCTCGTGGCCGTCGCACCCTCTAGACTCGGGAGCGCATGAGCCCCACGCGGCGCTCGGACCCCGGTACGCCCCACCCGTCGTCGCGGCCCGAGCGGCCGCCCAGCCCCGTGCCCGACCGCGCGGAACGTCCGCCCCCACCGCCCGGCAGCGTCGATCGCCTCGCCGACCTCGATCCCGCGACGCGCCGCGACGTGCGCCGCACCATGCGCTGGGCGGTCGTCGAGGGCTCGCTCGCGCAGGTCTTCCTCAACTGGACGCAGGGGAGCGTGCTCGTCGGCTTCTTGCTGCACCTCGAGGCGACGCCCGCCGAGCTGGCGCTGGTCGCGTCGATGCCGCACCTGTCGCAGCTCGCGAGCCCGCTCGCCGCCTACCTGGCGGCCGCCCTGGGGCGCCGCCGGCTGCTCGTCGCCGCCATGGGCCTGGCGTCGCGGTTGACCTGGCTGCTCGCGGCCACGCTGCCGCTCTGGCCGGTGCCGGACGCGGCCCGGCCGCCGCTGATGATCGCGATCGTGCTCTTCAGCAGCCTCTTCCTGGCCTCGCAGAACACGCTCTGGACCGCTTGGATGGGCGACGTGGTCCCGGAGCGCGAGCGCGGGCGCGTCTTCGGGATGCGCACCGGCCTGATGGGGGTGGTCGGGATGGCGGCCAATCTGGCCGTCGGCGCCTTCCTGGACGCGGTCGCCGCACCGATCTCGTTCCAGGTGGCGCTCGCGGTGGCCGTGGCGGTGGGCCTCCTCGGGGTCGCCGTCTACGCGCTGCAGCTCGACCCGCCCACCGCGATCGAGCGGGTGCGCTGGCGCGAGCTCCTGACGGTCCCCTGGCGCGACGTCGGCTTCCGGCGCTACCTGCGCTTCACCTTGTACTGGAACTGCGTCGTCGTGCTCTCAGGGCCGTTCGTGACGCCGTACTACCTGCAGGAGCTGCGCATGACCTTCACGCAGGTAGCGATCGTCTCGGGCATCACCGCGTCGACCGCGGTCGCCACCACCCCGCTCTGGGGCCGCGTCACCGATCGCCGCGGCCACAAGCCGGTGCTGGCCCTCGGCACGTTCCTGGTGGGGTTGCTGCTGCCGACCTCCTGGATCCTCGCCGGGTTGACCGGCTCGCTCGCGTGGATCTGGGGCGCCGCGGTCGCCGACGCCGTGGCCTGGGGGCGGTGCGGCTCGCGGCGTTCAACCTGGCGCTCGGCGCCGCGCCGCGCGCCAACCGGGTCGTCTTCATCGGGATGTACGCGCTGGGCACCGGCGTGGCCGGTTTCGCCGGCGGCGCCCTCTCCGGACCGTTGCTCGTGTTCCTCGAGCGCTTCGAGGGCACGGCGTTCGGCGTCCCCTGGACCCAGTACCACTGGCTCTTCGCGATCGCGGCGGTCCTGCGCATGCAGGCGTGGTGGTGGCTGTGCTCGGTGCCGGAGCGGCGGCCGAGCGACCGCGCCTAAGC
>JARGGE010000293.1 GCA_029210865.1 Trueperaceae bacterium | reverse complement strand
CGCCGTCGGGCGACCAACGCGGGGCGGTGTCGCGCTCGCCGGCCGTGAGCGCGCGCGTGGGCACGGCGAGGTCGGCGGTCGCTTCCGCGCCCTGCGCCAGCGCGGTGGCGGCGTCGCCCACCTCGAAGGCCTGGAGGCGCGTGCGGTAGCGGGGCGGCGCGTCGCCCGCGCCGGGCACCACGGTCGTGACCGTCGCCACGGCGCGCCGTGGCGCGCCGTCCACTGGGAAGGACGCCAGCCGCGGGTCGGCGACGAAGGCGAGGTCGAGCAGGTGGCGGGTCTCGAGGGCCTCGGGCTGCGTGCTCACGACGTGCCTCCTCGGGCGCGCGCGCTCGCGCGCGCCATCCACGCCTCGTGGACGAGCAGCGCGGCGGCGACGCCGGCGTTGAGCGAGTTGGTGTGGCCGCGCAGCGGCAGATGGACGACCTCGTCGCAGCGGGCCCGCACCAACCGGCGCATGCCCTCGCCCTCGGCGCCGATCACGATCGCGACGTCGCGGTCCCAATCGACCTCGCGGACGCCGCGCTCGCCATCGCCGGCGCTCCCGTAGACCCACACGCCGCGCTCCTTGAGCTCCTCGAGGTAGCGCGGCAGGTTCACCACCTGCACGAGCGGCAGGTGGGCGGTGGCGCCGGCGGACGTCTTCGCGACGACGGGGGAGAGCGGGGCGCTGCGGCGCGCCTCGCTCACCACCCCGTGGGCGCCGAGCGCCTCGGCGCTGCGGATGATCGCGCCGTAGTTGCGGGGGTCGGTCACGTGGTCGAGGCACACGAGCAGCAGGCGCTCGCCGCGTTCGACGGCGAGCTCGAAGGGCGCTTCGGGGTCGGCGTAGGCCAGCTCGGCCACCTCGGCGACCACCCCCTGGTGGTGCGTCGAGCGCACCGCCTGGTCGAGCTCGATGCGCGGCCGCTCCTCGAGCGGGACGCCGGCAGCGCGGGCGGCGTCGCCGAACTCGGTGCGGGCGGCGCGTTCGATGCCGTGGGCGAGGAAGAGCCGCACGACCTGGCCCTCGCGCAGCGCTTCGGCGACGGCATGGCGTCCGTAGATGAGCATGGCTCGAGTTTACGCGCCCGGCGCGCGCGCCGCCTGCGCGTCCAGGTCGAGCGCCGCCCGGGCGTCCAGCGCGTCGCGTTCGAGCTGGGCGCGCAGGTCGTCGAGGCCGGCGAAGCGGCGCTGAGCGCGCAGGCGCGCGATCAGGTGGACGGTGATCGCCTGGTCGTAGAGGTCGAGGTCGGCGTCGAACAGGTGCGCCTCGAGCGCTGGCGCGCCGTCCGGGAAGGTCGGGCGGGGCCCGACGTTCGCCATGCCGCCGTGGCGGCCGAACGGGGTGTCGATCCGCACCGCGAAGACCCCGATCGGCAGCGCCTTGAGCGGGTCGGTGGCGACGTTGGCGGTGGGGAAGCCGAGCGTCCGCCCGCGCTGATGGCCGAGCACGACCGGGCCCTGGACGCGGTAGGGCGCCCCCAACAGGTGGGTGGCGTGCGCGACGTCGCCCTCGGCCAGCGCCAGGCGCACCGCGCTCGACTTGACCACCTCGCCGCCCGCGAGCTCGAGCGGTACCACCTCGAGGTGCTCGGTGGCGGTGCGGAGCAGGTCGAGGCCGCCGGCGCGGTCACGGCCGAAGCGGAAGTCCTCGCCCACCACCACCACGCGTGGCGACCGCGCGGCGAGCTCGCCGGCGAAGGCCGCCGCCGGGGTGGCGGCGAAGGCGCGCGTGAAGGGCACGATCGCGACCTCGTCGGCCCCCACCTCGGCGAGCAGCGCGTGCTTCTCGACCTCGCTGGTCAGGTAGCGGGCGTCGCCGAAGAGCACCTTGGCGGGTGGGAAGAACGACACCACCACGAGGTGCACCGCCAGCTCGTCGGCGCGCTCTCGGGCCAGCGCCAGCAGCGCCCGATGGCCCAGGTGGACGCCGTCGAAGTTGCCGAGCGCCACCACCGCCCCGGTGGCGGCGACGTCGGCGAGGGCGCGCCGCAGGGGCATGCCGGGGGTCACGGGCCCCCCTGCCCAGGACCGCCGGCCGCGGCACCGGCGGCGTCGGCACCGGCAGCGTCGGCCGCGAGGGCGTGCCGGAGCCCCAGCAGCGTGACCATGCTCGTCGTGAGCTCGCCCCGCAGCGCCGCGGCCCACGCCTCGCCCGGGTCGCGCCAGGCGACGGTCAGCTCCTCCCCGTCGTCCAGCGCGCCGGCCGCCGGGCGCAGGGCGCGCGCCTCGAACAGGTGGACGCGCTCGTCGGTGAAGCCGGGGCTGACGAAGGCCTGCGCGATCAGGGTGAGGTCGCCGGCGAGGTTGGCCTCCTCGGCCAGCTCGCGCGCGGCGGCGGCCACGGGCCCCTCGCCCGCGTCGATCAGGCCGGCGGGGAGCTCCCAGGTGTCGGCGGCGACCGCGGGCCGCCGCTGCACCACGCCCAGGACACGGCCGGTCGCGTCGCGCGCCAACACGGCCACTGCGTCCGCGTGGCGCACCACCTCCCAGCGGTCGTCGAGCACCACCAGGTCGAGGATGCGACCCTGGAAGATGCGCCGCTCGGTCACGTCGGGCGCTTCCGTCCTCAGCGGTCGGGTTCGCTGTAGCGCAGGAACGCCGGGATGTCGTAGTTCGACGGGTCGTAGGTGCGGTTGGCCGACTGCCCACGCAGCTGCGTGGGGCGCAGCACCTTGGTCTGCGGCTGGTGGTCGAAGCCGGCGGCGATGACGGTGACGCGGACCTCGTCGGCCGCCTCGTCGTCGTAGGTGACGCCGAACAAGACGTTGGGGTCGTCGACCTCGGTCGCCTCGCTGATCTTCTCGACGATCGCGTGGGCGTCGAACAGGGTCAGGTCCTCGCTGCCGGTGACGTTGATCAGCAGCTGCTGCGCGCCCTGGACGCCGCGCTCGAGCAGCGGCGAGTGGCAGGCGCTGTGTGCGGCCTCCTCGGCGAGGTTCTCGCCGCGGCCGGCGCCGATGCCCATGAGCACCGTGCCGGCGCCCGAGAGCAGCGCCTTGACGTCGGCGAAGTCGACGTTGATGAGGCCGGGCACGTTGATGACGTCGGAGATGCCGCGCACGCCGTGGTACAGCACGCGGTCGGCGACCCGGAAGGCGTCGGCGAGCTTGACCTTGCGGTCGAGCGCCGAGAGCAGCCGCTGGTTCTCGACGACGATGAGCGCGTCGACCTTGTCCTCGAGGCGGCGCAGCCCCTCGTCGGCCTGGCGCATGCGCTTGGGGCCCTCGAAGGCGAAGGGTTTGGTGACGACCGCGACGGTCAGCGCCCCCTGCTCGCGCGCCACCTCGGCCACGATCGGGGCCGAGCCGGTCCCGGTGCCGCCGCCCATGCCGGCGGTGATGAAGACCAGGTCGGCGCCGTGCAGTGCCTCCGCGATCCGATCGCGGTCCTCGAGGGCGGCCTGCTCGCCCACCTCGGGGTTCGCGCCGGCGCCCAGCCCCTTGGTCAGGTGGTCGCCCATCTGGATGCGGGTGGCGGCGAGGCTGGTGGCGAGCACCTGCGCGTCGGTGTTGGCGGCGACGAACTCGACGCCGCGAAGGCCGGTCTCGATCATGCGGTTGACGGCGTTGTTGCCGCCGCCACCGAGACCGATGACCCGCATGACCGCGCTCTCGTTCCTGCTCTTGCTCATGCCCCACTCCTCACGGGCGCGTGGGCGCTCGCGCGCCCCGTCGCCTCGGCCATCAGAAGAAATCCTTCAACAGGTCGCGCAGCCGCCGGGTGAAGCCACCGCGGCCGGCGCCGTCGCGGCGTGCGATCGCGGAGGCCGGATCGCGACCGTGCAGCATGCCGTAGCGGACCAGACCCACGGCGGTGGCGTGCGCCGGGCTGGCGACGACGTCGACGAGCCCCGACACGCCCTCGGGTTTGCCGACCCGGACGGGCAGCCGGAAGCGCTCGGTGGCCACCTGGTCGAGGCCGGGCATCAGCGACGCGCCGCCGGTGACCGTCTTGATGGCGACACCGTCGGGCACGGTCGCTGCACGCCACAGCCCGTAGAGGGTGTCGCCGTTCTCGGTGATGGGGTCGATGCCGCTCGACTCGCCCAGGACCGGGATCGCCACGGCCGCAAACACGAGGACGAGCGTGTCCTGGCAGGAGAGGGGTGACGGGGCGGCGAAGATCG
>JARGGE010000292.1 GCA_029210865.1 Trueperaceae bacterium | reverse complement strand
GAGCACGACGAGCCACGCGCCGATGGTCGCGACCATCGCTCAGCGTCCGGTCCGACGCGTGGGCCGCCCCAGCGACGGTGCGTCGGCCTCGCTCGCCGCACCCGTCGGGTCCTCGGCCCCACTCCGGCCGGGGGCGCCGGCCGCGTCACCAGGCGCGTCGCCGGGGACGTCGCCGGAAGCGTCGACGAGCAGCGACCGCCGGAGCAGGTCTTCGCAGGCGGTCGGGAGCACCCCGGCGATCGTCGCGAGCGCCGCGCGCGCCGCGTCCGCGGTCTCCGGCAGGTTCACGACCAGCGTGTCGCGGCGCACGGCGACGGCCAGGCGCGCCAGCGCCGCGAGCGGGTCGATGCGGGTCGCGGCCGCCTGCATCGCCGCGACCAGGCCCGGCACCTGCCGCTCGGCCACCTCGGCCATCGCCTCGGGCAGCCTGTCGCGCGGCGCGAGCCCGACGCCCCCCACGGTCAGCACCAGATCGACGTCGGCGTTCTCGGTCAGCACCCGCAGCTTCGCGCGGATCCTGGCCTGCTCGCCCGGCACCACCTGGTAGTCGACCTCGACGAAGGAGCCGCCGGCGAGGACCTCGCGGATCGCTTGGACCGTGCGGTCCTCGGCGGGCCCGCCGGCACCTCGGTCGCTGACGGTCAGCAGCGCGGTTCGGATCATGGCGCCACTCTAGCGTGGCCCCCAGGCGGGCGCGCGGCCGGTCGCACGTCCGCCACGGCCCACCGCCGGGCGCGGGCGCCCCCACGGGGCCGCGGCCGACGACCGCGGCGCGTTGCGCCCGGCGCGACGAGCGAGTAGCCTGAACGCGTTTGGACGGTCCCGACGCCCTGCGGCGCCGGCCCCGTCGTCGTGCATCGTCCCCGATCCACCAGGAGGTCGTCTTGAAGGTCCACGAGTACCAGGCCAAGGCACTGTTGGCCGCGCGCGGCATCGCCGTGCCCCAGGGCCGCGTCGCCACCAGCGTCGACGAGACCGTCGCCGCGGTGCGCCCGCTGATCGACGCGACCGGCGTCCCCGTCGTCGTCGTGAAGTCCCAGATCCACGCCGGCGGGCGCGGCAAGGGGCGTTTCGCGGAGCACCCCGACCTGGGCGGCGTGAACGTCGTCCTCGACGGCCGCTCCGGCGACGTCGCCGCCGCCGAGGCGCGCGTGCGCGCGCTCGCGGAGCAGATGCTCGGCAGCACGCTCGTCACGGTCCAGACCGGTCCCGAGGGCAAGCGCGTCCAGCGCTTGTACGTCGAGCAGGGCATCGACATCGCGCGCGAGCTCTACGTCTCGGTCGTGCTCGATCGCGCCACCGGGCGCAACGTGGTCATCGCCTCCACCGAGGGCGGGACCGAGATCGAGGAGGTCGCGGAAGCGACGCCCGAGAAGATCCTACGTGAGACGGTCGACCCCGCGATCGGCCTCGCCCCGTTCCAGGCGCGCCGCCTGGCCTTCGCCTTGGGGCTGGCCGGCGAAGCGCTCGCGAAAGGCGTCGCCTTCCTGATGGCCCTGGAGCGCGCCGCCGTGGAGCTCGACACCGACCTGCTCGAGGTCAACCCGCTGGTGGTGACGGGCTCGGGCGACGTGCTGGCACTCGACGCCAAGGCGTCCATCGACGCGAACGCGCTGTACCGACACCCCGACGTGGTCGCGCTGCGCGACCTCGCCGAGGAGGACCCGGCCGAGGTCGAGGCGTCGCGCTTCGGCCTCTCCTTCATCAAGCTCGACGGCAGGATCGGTTGCCTGGTGAACGGCGCCGGCCTCGCGATGTCGACGATGGACATCATCCAGCACGAGGGCGGCAGCCCCGCCAACTTCCTCGACGTGGGCGGCGGCGCGACCATCGAGAACGTGACGGCCGCGTTCAAGATCATCACGCACGACCCGAACGTCCGCGGGATCTTCGTCAACATCTTCGGCGGCATCATGCGCTGCGACACCATCGCCAACGGCGTGGTGCAGGCCGTCAAGGACGTCGGCCTGCAGGTGCCGCTGGTGGTCCGCCTCGAGGGCACGAACGTCGAGCTCGGCCGGCGCATCATCGACGAGGCCGGCATCCCCGGGGTCGTCGCGGCGCGCGACATGCGCGACGGGGCCCGCAAGATCGTGGAGGCCACCCGATGAGCTCGTTCGTCGACAAGGACACCAAGGTGCTGGTGCAAGGCCTGGGCAAGACCGGCCAGTTCCACACCGACCGCGCGATCGCTTACGGCACCCAGATGGTGGGCGCCGTCCACCCCGGCCGCGGCGGCACCACCCATCGCTTCGAAGGGGCGACCGATCACTCCGGCGTCCCCGGTCGTCCGGACACCTACGCCGTCGACCTCCCGGTCTTCGACACCGTGCGCGAGGCCGTCGCCGCCACGGGCGCCGACGTGAGCGTGGTCTACGTGCCCCCGCCCGGCGCCGCCGACGCGATCATGGAGGCCGCCGAAGCGGGCCTCCGGCTGGTCATCTGCATCACCGAGGGGATCCCGGTGCAGGACATGGTCCGCGCCAAGCGCTACCTCTCCGGGACCGGCACCCGCCTGGTCGGCCCGAACTGCCCGGGCGTGATCACCCCGCGCGCCTGCAAGATCGGCATCATGCCCGGGTACATCCACGAGGTGGGTCGCGTCGGCGTCGTCAGCCGCTCCGGCACGCTGACCTACGAGGCGGTCAAGCAGCTGACCGACGTCGGCCTCGGCGAGACCACCGCGGTCGGCATCGGGGGCGACCCGGTGAACGGCACGAGCTTCGTCGACGTGCTGCGCGCCTTCCAGGACGACCCCGCCACCGAGGCGATCGTGCTGATCGGCGAGATCGGCGGCAGCGGCGAGGAGGAGGCGGCCGCCTTCATCCGCGCGCACGTCACCAAGCCGGTCGCCGGCTTCATCGCCGGCACCACCGCGCCCCCTGGCAAGCGCATGGGGCACGCGGGCGCGATCGTCGCCGGCGGCAAGGGGACCGCGGCCGACAAGATCGCCGCCCTCGAGGCCGCGGGCGTCGTGATCGCCCCCACGCCCACCGACATCGGGGCCAGCGTGCAAGAGGCCATGCGGCGGGCGGGCGTCCTCTGAGCGACCCCGCGCCGCGCCGCGGCGCCGTGCGGGGGCGTTTCGCCCCGTCCCCCTCCGGCGCGCTGCACCTCGGCAACGCGCGCACCGCCCTCCTCGCCTGGGCCTCGGCCCGGGCGCAGGGGGGCGCCTTCGTGCTGCGCGTCGAGGACCTCGACCCACCCCGCACGGTCGCCGCCGCGGTCAGCGGGAACCTCGAGGAGCTGCGCTGGCTGGGCCTCGACTGGGACGAGGGACCCGACGTCGGCGGCGCGCACGAGCCGTACCGGCAGAGCGAGCGCCAGGCGGCGTACGACGCGGCCTTCGAGCGGCTGGCGGCGCGAGGTCTGCTCGCGGAGGACTGGCTCTCCCGCAAGGACCTGCGCGAGGTCGCCTCGGCGCCGCACGGCCCGGTCGGCCCGGTCTACGCGGCGCGCGAGCGGGCGCGAAGCGAGCGCCTGGCCGCCGCGCGGCGCGCCGAGGGCGCGAGCCCGTCGTGGCGCGTGCGCTTCGCCGAACCGTACGTGGACGTGCACGACGCGCGCCTCGGCGCGCGCCGCTTCGATCTCGCGGCCGAGACGGGCGACCTGCTGGTCCGTCGCCGCGACGGGATCTGGGCGTACGCGCTGGCGGTCGTGGTGGACGACGCGGCCATGGGCATCACCGAGGTCGTCCGCGGCGACGACCTCTGGGACGCCACCGGCGTGCAGGCAGCGCTGGCGCGCGCGCTCGACCTCCCCGTGCCGCGCTACGCGCACGTCCCCCTGCTGCTCGACGGGGACGGCGTCCGCCTCGCCAAGCGCCGGGGGGCCGCGACGCTCGCCGCCTACCGTGAGGCCGGCGTGGACCCGCACCGGCTCGTCGGGGCGCTGGCGGCGACCGCCGGCCTGGTCCCGGCGCCGACGTCGCTGGCGCCGGCCGAGCTGCTGCCGGCCTTCGGCCTCGCGCGGCTCGACGCCGCGCCCGCGCGCTGGTCGCCGGCGCTCGAGGCCTGGGTGCGGGCGCGCTGAGGGCCGGCGGCCGCAGGACGCCGGAACCGCCCCCCGCGGCTTCGTCGCGGCCGCGCTAGCCGCGGACGGCGGCGAGCGGGTA
>JARGGE010000291.1 GCA_029210865.1 Trueperaceae bacterium | reverse complement strand
CTGCACTTCTGGAAGCCCGCGTGGCCGACGTCGTCGATCTCGACGATGAACTTGAACTTCTTGTGGAAGCTGCGGGGATTGCCGATGACCGCCATGGTGTCCTCCTACGTCACGCGCCCGCTGCCGCGAGCTCGGCCTCGAGGGCCCGGGTGTCCTGGCTGATGCGCAGCACGATGAATTCGGCCGGCTTGTTGGTGGCGAGCCCGACGCGGGCGATGAGCTTGCCGGCGAAGATCACCGACGGCGTGTTGAGCGTGTCGGAGACGTCCACGAAGAAGGCCTTGGACGGCTCGCGGCTGCGGAAGGCGCCGTTGTTCATCTGCGTGAGCAGGAACGCCGTGATGGTCCGGCGCACCTGGGCGCGCAGCCCTTCGGTGTTGTTCTTGTGCCGCGCGAACTGCAGGCCCTGCTTGAGGCTGCGCTCGATGAAGATCACCCCGCGCCGTTCGGCGACGTAGGGGAAGTTGCCCCCGCCCTTGAGCGTGCGGGAGCCGTCGATGTAGCGCGGCAGGCCCGGCCCGGTCGTGAGCGGGTTGATGCGCTTCGGGTAGACCAGGTCGCGCTTGGCCTCCTCGAGGACCTCGTCGGTCTCGAAGCCGAGCACGCCGAACATCCGGCCCTTGTCGATGCCCGCGGGCGGGTCGTAGACGCCGCCGGGGCGGGCCGAGTCGGTGCGCGCGCAGACGCCGGCGATGATGCCCGAGGGGGGGACCACGATCTTGTCGGCCGGCCCGAACACGCTCTTGGCCGGGTTGAGCACCTTCACGCGCGGCCAGTAGATCGCGGCGAACTCGGTCAGCTCACCGAGCGCGGCCGTGGTCTGCACGTAGGTGACGATGTCCGTCGCGCCCTGGTTCGCCGGCGGGTCCAGGATGGCGAAGACGCCGCCGCCTCGGTCGACCTCGCAGTAGGCGACCATCGCGTTGTGGACCGCCGAGGTCGCCCGCCCGGGGACCAGCAGGAGCGTCAGGTCCTGCACCTGGTCGAGCGCGTGGATGCCGGTCTTGCCGGCGTCGCTGCCCACGAAGTCGGTGTCGTCGAGGCCGGCGAGCCCGTCGTTGCCTCCGGCGAGCTGCGCGGTCTGGATGTCCGGGACCGGCTCGCCCGGAAGGAGCTGGTCGATGACCCGCACGAGGTTCGAGCCCGCGCGGGCATCGTTGACGACGCGCTCGACGTAGCGTCCGGCGTCGGGGTCCATCGAGAGGTTCGGGAAGGCCTCGCGGTAGACGCCGTCCTCGATGATCGCGAGGTCGAACTCGGCGGCGTCGCCCGAGGTGGCCGCCCGCACCTCGGCCTGGATGCGGTCCGCGTAGGCGCCGGGGTCCTTGCCCTCGACGCGCACGGCGTTGGCCGCCGCGGCGTCGCTGCCGGCGTGGACGTCGTTGTCGAAGCCGAGCTGTTCGTCGAGCGTGGACTCCGGCAGGACCTGCACCGAGGAGGCGGGGCCCGCCAGGTTCGAGCGGAGCGTGAGCCGGCCGTCCGGTTCGACGATGACCGTCAGGCCCGCCACCGCGCCCTCGACGATGGCCGCGATCTCCTCGGCCGACGCCTCGGGGCTGAAGGCCACGTTGCCCGCGCCGGCGACCGGGTCGGTCGGGAACTGGAGCACGTCGTTGGCGTTGCCGCCGGCGACCCGGAGGTTCACCTCGTGACCGCCGAGGTCCGAGCGGATGGAGACCTGGCCGTCGCCCTCGACGACCACCGAGACGAGCTGCAGCGCCTCGTTGAGCCGCTGCGCCACCGCGGCGGCGTCCTGGTCGCCCGCCTCGAAGACGACGCTCGCCTGGAGCTCGCCCATGATCTCGACGTCGAGGGTCTCGCCGCCGGCGAAGCCCGTGGGGAAGATGGCGGCGCTCTTCACGGACGGGCGCGTGGCCTGCACCGTGGCCGGCTGCGGCGAACCGCCGTCCACGGAGAGGACCAGCGTGTCGCCGTCCTGGACGAAGATCGAGCCCCAGTGGGTGCCGGTGATCGAGCCGGGCGTCGGCGCCGCGGCTCCGGCGGTGAGGAACCCGAAGGAGCGGATCGCCGTCGCGGTCGCCGGGTCCGACACGTCCCCGTGGTGCACGGTGCGCACGACCCAGAGCTGGCTGCCGCCGTTCTCGAAGAAGCCCATGGCGGCGAGCGCCAGGTCGGAGTTGGGCGTGAAGCCGCCGAAGCGGTCCTGAAACTCCTCGAAGGAGGTGACGAACACCGCCTGGCCGATGGGTCCGCGCTCGGTGATGCCGACGGCGCCGGCGACGGAGGTCGGCAGCGCCGGGATGCCCCGAACCCGGGGCTCCTCTTCGACGACCACGACCTTGGAGGAGAGAAGCTGTCCGCCCATGGGTTACCTCGCCTTCTTTCGCCCCGAGCGCCGAGGCGCCTTCGGGGACGGGGAACTGGGTTTCGGTGGCGGGACCTCGCGCCGCACGCGCAGCTCGCCGGCGCGGACGTCCCGGGCCACGTCGGGGACTCGGAGCACCGCGTCGTCAAGGCCGGACGCCGATGCGCCCGCCGCGAGCGTGAGCGCCAAGCAGAGCGGCCGAGCGCCCTTGCGAGGCACGCAGGCGCAGGTGCCGAGGGCCGCGCAGTACGACTCGTGCGGCAAGTTGATGACCTTCATGCGGCGTGTGGCGTTGATCAGCGTGACCGTCACGGGGCACCTCCCGGTGGGACCGCGACCGTGTCGAGCTCGGCGTCGGCGACCGCCTTGCCGACGTCCAGCGGCAGCCCCTCGTCGATGTCGAAGCCGCGGACGACGAACCCGCAGGAGAAGACGCGCACGTCGTCGCGGCCATCGAGGCGGGTCTGGAACTCGCCCTCCGGATCCATCTCCCAGCGGGTCGTGCCGGCTGCGGGATCGTCCGGGTCGCGCGGCAGCTCGACCCAGCGATTGCGGTTGAGGAACGTCGCGGCCGCGGCCATGAGATTGAGCAGCTCGACGGTGCGGTCGGAGGCCGCGGTCAGCGTGAACGAGAGGTCCACGGTGTACGGGGGGCGGCGGCGCATGAGCTCGGGGCCCGACGCACCGGGCACCACGTCCTCGTGGGGCTCGTTGGTGGAGAAGAAGCGGTTCTCGACGACGCGCGGTCCCGACAGGACGAGCGACGGGAGCTGCGAGATGGCGATGACGCTCATCCCATCCACGGTCGTGTCGTCGTAGTCGACCGACACGGTCATGCTGACGTTGGCGATGACCTGGCGCTTGAGCTCGCGCAGCAGCGTGCGGACGAGCCGCGTGAGGTCGGACTCGGCGACGATGCGCGGGCGCAGGAACCGGTAGGCGCCGGCGAGCGTGGCCTCCTCGCCGGGGACCGAGGCGCCGCCCACGTCGAGGTTGCGGATCGTGACGTCGACGACCCCGTCGGCGTGGGCGGGCGTGCGGACGTCGGCGAGCGAGACGCCAGCCTCCTCGCGGACCGACAGCACCTCGGCGGGGGCGTCGCCGAAGAGCACGGCGACCTCAGGCGCGAAGCCGGTCCCCGCGAGGCGCACGACGTCGCCGCCGCCGGTGGGTCCGGTCGCCGGAGAGATGCCGGTCAGGGTGGGCACGGCCATCTCAGCTCCCTCCCTTGCCAGGCGTCGGCCCGGCGGCGAGGCCCATCAGCGCGGCGACCCGGCCGAGGAAGCGCTTGTCCACGCCCTTCTCGAACTGCTTGAAGGCGGGCCGCAGGAACGGGCGCGCGGGGATCTGGACCACGACGACACCGCGCCCGGAGCCGCCGCTCTTCTCGACGCCCGCGCGGCGCAGGAGAGCGAACAGGAACCGGCGCATGGCCGGCGTCATCGGGATCACGATGGGACCCGCGCCGAACTCCTGGACCTGGGCCACGTCCACGACCGACTTGCCGTCCTTGCCTCGGGCCTTGCGCGGCACGCCGACGAAGGCCTCGTCGCCCTGCACGATGGCGGCGACCGCGTTGCGGAGGTCGCCCCGGACCATCAGCGCCTTGGTGCCGCCGCGGCCCTTCATCTTCCGTGCGGCGAGCGTGAGCGGCGACAGCGGCTTGAAGGCCTCGCCGCCCGGCGCCTGCTTGGTGATCCCCTGGACGATCTCCTTGCGGAGGAGCTGCGCCTCCTGCCGGAGCGCCATGCCCACCGCGAGCTTGAGCTTCACCGGCGCGGCCGTCAGGAGCCGCC
>JARGGE010000290.1 GCA_029210865.1 Trueperaceae bacterium | reverse complement strand
CGACTTCGAGCTCGA
The DNA here is from genome assembly GCA_029210865.1 of Trueperaceae bacterium. Taxonomy (GTDB): domain Bacteria; phylum Deinococcota; class Deinococci; order Deinococcales; family Trueperaceae; genus JAABTL01. The sequence continues at coordinate 4,113 of JARGGE010000290.1, read as the reverse complement.
CAACCGCTTCGGCATCGCCGACTGCCCGACCTGCGGCACCCCGTCGGCCGACCTGCGGCAGGGGCGGGAGCTCAACCTCCGGGACGTGGCGGTGCGCTAGAACTCCGACCCCGACGTAGGACATCGGCCCCGGCGCGGTGCCCCCATCAGCACGCATGATGGGGGCACCGCTCTTCGGTCAGGCCCGTCCTGGCTGCCGGTCCTAGGAGGACGAACATGTGCCTTGGCCTGCCCCATGAAGTCGTCGACGTGCTCGACGCCGACCGCTGCCTCATCCGCCTCGGGAACGCCACCCAGCACTGCTTCATCGGTCTGGTCGAGGACCTGAAGCCCGGCGACTGGGTCGTGGTGCACGCCGGCTTCGCGATCGACAAGATCGCGCCCGAGGACGCCCGCGCGAACCTGAAGCTGATCGAGCAGTACCTGGAGCCCGAGACCCGCGGCGACGGTTCGCCGGCGCTGGCCTCGACGCGCCGTGGCTGACGCCCCCCGCCCCATCGACGTCGACGCCGACTACACTCCGTCGACCTACAAGGACGCCGGCCTGGTCGCCAGCCTGCGCGGACGCATCGCCGAGCTGGCCGACGACATCGGCCGCCCGGTCAAGCTCATGCACATCTGCGGCACCCACGAGCACGAGATCGGCCGCTACGCCTTGCGCGACCTCTTGCCCCCGAGCGTCACGGTGCTCGCGGGCCCCGGCTGCCCCGTCTGCGTGTGCGACAACGAGTACATCAACATGGCGATCCAGCTGTTGCTCCTGCCCGACGTGATCGTGACCTCGTTCGGCGACATGCTCGCGGTGCCCGGCAGCATCCCGCTCGAGGGCGAGCGCCGCGGCGACGTGCGCATGAGCCTGCTCGACGCTCGCGCCCGCGGCGGCGACGTCCGCGCGGTCTACAGCGTCTTCGAGAGCAGGCGGATCGCCGAGGCGAACCCCGACAAGCAGGTCGTCTTCTTCTCCGTCGGCTTCGAGACGACCGTGGTGGCGGTGGCCGCCATGCTCAAGCGCGGCGCGCCCGACAACCTCTCGATCATCGAGGCGAACTACTACACGCCGCCGGCCAGCAAGCTGCTGCCCACGCTCGACGGCTTCGACATCGAGGGCTTCATCCTGCCCGGACACGCGGTCACCATCACCGGCCTGCGCGTCTACGAACCGCTCGCCGAGCTTGGCATCGCCTGCGCCTCGGGCGGCTTCGAACCGGTCGACGTCATGGCGTCGGTGGTCTCGCTGCTCGAGCAGGTCCGCGACGGCGCCCCCGCGGTCACCAACCCCTACCAGCGGCTCGTGAAATACGACGGCAACGAGAAGGCGAAGCAGGAGACCGACGAGGTCTTCGAGCTCGCGCCCATCCGCTGGCGCGGCATCGCCGAGATCCCGGCGTCGGGCTACAAGCTGCGACCGGCGTACCAGCGGTACAGCGCCGCCCGCCGCTTCGCCGGCCAGCTCGACCCGATCGCGCTCCAGGGCGCCGAACACCCCAAGGGCTGCCGGTGCGCCGAGGTGACGCTGGGCCAGATCCGCCCGGACGAGTGCGGCGTCTTCGGCAAGCTCTGCACCCCCGACAGCCCGTACGGGCCCTGCATGGTGAGCCACGAGGGCACCTGCCGCGCCTGGTTCGTCTACGGGATGCACAAGGAGAAGCTCCATGTCGAAGCCGCCTGAAGGGGCCGTCGCCGGAGACCGGCCGGCGGACGCGGCGGGTCCCGAAGACCCGATGCGCACCAGGGCCGCGTCCCGCTACGACCACGTCCGCCTGAGCCACGGTTCCGGCGGCAAGCTCACCCTCGAGCTCATCGAGGACCTGTTCGTCGCGGTCTTCAGCAACGAGCCGCTGCGCGAGCTCACCGACGCCGCGATCCTCGAGAACCCCGGCGGCCGCATCGCCTTCGCCACCGACTCGCACACGGTCAAGCCCGCCTTCTTCCCCGGCGGCGACATCGGCCGGTTGGCGGTCGCGGGCACCATCAACGACCTGGCCGTCATGGGCGCCACCCCCCTGTACATGACCTCCGCCTTCCTGCTCGAGGAGGGCTACCCGATGGACGACCTCGAGCGCATCGTCCGCTCGATGAGGGCCACCGCCGACGAGGCGGGCGTGAAGATCGTCGCGGGCGACACCAAGGTGCTCGAGCGCGGCCACGGCGACGGTGTGTTCATCAACACCACCGGCATCGGCTTCCTGGCCGACGACGTCCAGATGGGCGTCGCGCACGTCCGGCCCGGCGACCTGGTGCTCGTCAACGGCACCCTCGGCGACCACGGGATCGCGGTGATGTCGCGGCGCGAGGGGCTCGACCTCGCGGTCGACCTCGAGTCCGACGTGGCGCCGCTCAACGGCCTCATCGAGGCCGTGCGGCTGGTCGCGCCCAACGTGCGCTTCATGCGCGACGTCACCCGCGGCGGGCTCGCGGCGGTCGCCAACGAGGTGGTGCACCGCCAGACCTTCGGGCTGCGCGTCTTCGACGTCGCGGTGCCGATCGACGACGTCGTCGACCAGTACAGCGAGATGCTCGGCATCGACCCACTGCTGGCGGCCAACGAGGGCAAGGTCATGATCATCGTGCCGCCCGAGGAGGCCGAGGCCGCCCTGGGCGCCATGAAGGCCCACCCGCTGGGCCGCGAGGCCGCGATCATCGGCGACATCGTGCGCAAGCCCGAGGGCATCGCGCTCGTGGAGACCGCCTACGGCAGCCACCGCGTCCTCGAGATGCCGATCGAGGAACAGCTCCCGAGGATCTGCTGATGGCGCTCCACGGCCACCACCGCTTCATCGAGTCCGCCACCGAGGCGGTGCAGGACGCCAAGCAGTTGGCGCTGCCGCTGCTGATGCGCGATCACCCCGAGCACCCGTGGTCGAGCGTGGCCCTGCGCGAGCTGATCGCGCAGCGCACTCATCTCGACCCCGTGATCGGCCACGCGCTCGCGCTCATCGAGGATTTCGAGCTCCCCTTCGTGGAGGAGGAGGAGCGCCTCGCCGACGCCGGCGTCACGCTCGCCGACGACCTGCTGGGCTTCGAGGAGGCGATGCTCGAGTTCGAGCGCGCCTTCTGGCTGCGCACGTACGAGGTCTACCGGGCCGATCCCGGGCGCTGGAACCTGCCGGAGCCCGTGGTCCGCGACCTGTGCGAGAAGCACGGACTGAGCAGCGCCGCCGTGCGCACGGCGCTGAGCGGTCAGGACTTCGCCGACTACGCGGAGGCCGCGCCGTACGTCGGCGCCGACCCGAACTGCCCCGACTGCAAGCTCGGGGTCACCAAGCTGCTCACCGCCGAGGTGCGGCGCCGCAAGGACGCGCAACCCGCGTAGATCGTCCGCGTGCGTCGGGATCGCGGCGGGCTCAGCCCGACCGCGGTCCTCCTCGTTGCGCCATCCGGCGTCGCGCCCAGGCCACCGCGGCCGTGGCCACGTACGCCTCCTGGGTGACCGTCTCCACCGCCCGCGGCACCACCTCGCGCACGCGCTCGATGGCCACCGACGGCCGCTCGCCGAGCGCGGCCAGAGCGATCGCGGCGAAGGTCCCCGAGCGCCCCTGGCCGGCGCGGCAGTGCAGGACGACGGTCTCGCCGTCGCTCAGGCGGCGCACCACATCGGCGACGAGCGCCATGACGTCGTCCTCCTGCTCGGGCGCCGGCACCGAGCCGTCGCGGACCGGCAGGCTCGCGTGGGCGAACTCGTGCACCGAGACCTCGTCGTGCAGGTGCGCGAGGCCGAGCGCCTCGAGCTCGTCGTCGGCGACGAGCGTCACGAGCGCATCGATCCGGTGCACGTAGCGCAGGCGCCGCAGGTCGGCGTGGAGGTCGCGCTTCCAGATGGCATCGGCGGTGCGGTCCTGGCGCCCCGGCGCCATGGCGAGCCCCAGGCGCCCGGTCGCGTTCTTCAGCGGCACCCACGCCACCTCGAAGGGGAAGCGCCGGCTGGTCTTGGCGGGTGCGTGCGCGTCGGTCACGCCGAGCGTCGCCGAGCCCTCGGAGGGCGTCACGGGTCGGAGCCCCATGTCGGGGAGTCGGTCCCTGGCGCGCATGATCCATCCTAGTGTCATGTCACACGTCGAGTGTCGGGTAGAGGCGCGTTAGTTTGATGCGGGCGTCGCTGGCGGTGAACTGCCA